>CALACD010000049.1 GCA_937890445.1 uncultured Acidimicrobiia bacterium
TGGAACGCGACCTACGACACCCGCTCCACCGACGGGCCGTCCCGGTGCGCCGACGTTTCCACGCGCTCGCTCGCTGACCCCCGAACTGTGTGCACATGCGCTCGGTCAGCGGTCTGATCTGCACACAGATCAGGGAGGGGTGAGCAGGCCGAGAACCTCCGAGGCGACGAGCCCGGGACGGGTCACGATCTCGTCGTAGGAGAAGCGCACCACGTTCCACCCGTGTTGGGTCGCCAGCCGATCTCGCCGGCGGTCCTCGCGCAGCGCTTGGGTGCTGGCATGCCATCGAAGGCCGTCGACCTCGACGATCGTGCGTCGCTCGGTGTTCCCGAAATCGACGATGCCGCTGCGCCCGTCATACCAGGGAGGACGAAGTTGGGAGGTGAGTTCGCGGATACCGAACCGCCCGCAGAGTTCAACAAATCGGGCCTCCGCCACCGACGAAACGACAGGTGAGTCGTCGCACAGGTGCAGCATCAATTGCCGACGCATGGTGGAGCCCTTGCGACCTCGCCGGTTCAGACCCGAGGCGCAGGATGACAGTGCCCGCCGCTCCATTCTCCCGCCCAGCAACAGCTCCTCGCCGAGCCAACGAAGGAAGGCCAACGACCGGGTCGAAGCGAGATCGCAGAACGTGCGCTCCAGTGTGGTCACGGGCAGGCTGTCGATCGTCGTCACGTCGCAGTCGGGGAGATGCTTCGTGCGATGGATCGTTCCGATTGGGGATCGGGCGCTGTGGGTGATCGGGACCAGCAGGTGACAGGCGTGGTCACTTCGAATGCCCGGCACGCGATGGAGGACGGCCGCTGTTTCGTAGGCCAACGCAGAGTGGGGTCGTTGTTGGACAGCAGCAGCGAGTCGCTGGTGGTAGGTGGTGGCTTTGGCACCAGCGATGCCGAAGACGCCGTCTCCCAGTGGCAACAACATTCCGGCCGAGACGCGTCTCGTGATCGCGGCCTGGGAAGCTCCGAGCGCCCGCAAGCGTTCTCGAGTGATGACCATTCCGGTCGCTGAAGCGTGGGAGATGAGCAGTGTGTCGAATGCGACGGGATCCATGTGGGCTCCGGTGTCGGTGACCATACGGCAGCCAGAGCATGCGACGAGCAGACACAAACCTAGCGTCGAACGGCCCCGGCAAACCCTCCATCGACCCCGAAGCTGAACCGTGTGCGCATCAGCTCGTTGAGCGACGACACATGCACACGGTTCGGAGGGCTTTGGGGGGGAGGCGGGGGTTGCTGAGCGCTAGCGTACGCCGGTGATCTCACCCGCTGACGACAACCACGCGCGTCCGTCGCCCTTCGGCCCGATGGTTGCGGTGATGTCGATCATCGTGCTGAGTTCGATGCCTCCCCTGACGAAGCACATCGATGTGGCCGGGTTGGCGTTGGCCGCTCATCGTTTCGTGTGGCTGGCGCTGTTGTTGCTGTTGGTCCTCGTTGCGACCGGACGACGCATCACGTTGCGCGGTCTGCAATTGGGTTGGCTCCCGGGACTCCTCTTTGCCGGGAACATTGCCCTGTTCTACACCGCAGTGAAGCTGACCACCGTGGCCAACGCCACGGTGCTGGGCGCCATTCAGCCAGTTCTGTCCTTGCTCCTGGTGGGTCCACTGTTCGGCGAGAAGGTTCGGCGCAGCGAGATTGCCATCACTGTTGTTGCCATTGCCGGTGTGGTCATCGTCGTCTACGGCAGCTCCATCACACCCGTGTGGAGCCCACGGGGTGATGTGTTGGCCTTCCTGGCGACACTGCTGTGGACCGCGTATCTGGTCGTGGCGAAGCGGGCCCGATCCGAGTTGACGGCGATCGAGCTCCAAACCGTCCTGACCCTGGTGGCTGCGGTGCTGATCGTTCCGGTGGCTCTGGTCAGCGGACAGAGCGTGGCGGTGCCCCGAGCCGATTGGTGGTGGCTGGCGCTACTGGTGGTGGTTCCTGGTGCCGGACACACCCTGGTCAACTGGGCGCACGGTCATACGCCCTTGGTCCTGGTTTCGATGTTGTTCTTGCTGAATCCAGTTGTTGCCACCGGCCTGGCCGCCCTCTTCCTGGGTGAGTCGGTCAATGGATTCCAGATCGCCGGGATGCTCCTGGTGCTCGGATCCCTTGGGGTCCTGATGGTGCGTCTCCACCGTTCGAGGGAACGCATCGTGACGTGATGACGAGGGAGTCAGGTCGGAGAACGATGCACCGTGCTGTGCTGATCGATCGAGGCCACCAGTCGACCGGCCCGAAAGGTCCGCCGCGACATCGGGGCATCGGCGATGGCGCCGCGAATCGACGGCGCATCGATGGCCAGGAAGTCGGCCGGATCGCCAACCGTCATCGTGACGGGATCGAGACCCATGGCCCGGCGCGGCGCATTCGACACCATGTGGTAGGCCTCTTCCGGGGTCTGGTGCCCGGCCATGACCATCAGGGCAGCCGTTTCCAAGGGATCGCTTCGGCCGACCACGTTGAACGGATCTTGCACGTTGTCACCGCCGGCGCCCACGAGCACGCCGACGTCGGTCAGGGCTCGCACGGCCGTCAGGCCCCGCGGGGTGGCCGTCGGCGAATCCCTGCCCTGGAGGAACAGGTTGGTCTGGGGCAGGGTGAAGACCGCAATGCCCGCCTCGGCAACGAGTTCGGCCACCTCGGTCTGCACCGCGGCACTCTGCATGCCCAGGGTCACGCAGTGGCTGGCGGCGACAGGGCCGGCGAAGCCGGTATCGATGACTCGGCGGGCCAGATCTCGCAACGTGAGCACGGACGGATCGAGCATCTCGTCGACGTGGAGGTCGATCCCTATGCCTGCCTCGGTCGCCGCCTCGATGGCGACATCGATGGCGGCCGGACCGTCGGTTTCGAGGTGAGGGCAGCCCCCGACGACGTCGAGTCCGGCGGCCAGCGATTCGGCCAACGCGGCGCGGGTGCCGGCTCCTTCGGAACCGATCATGGGCAAGCCGCACAGTCCGACGATCTGTATCTCGAGGAGGCCCTCGAAACTGCGGGCTGCTTCGCGAATGGCTCGCGTCGTGAGCGATCCGGCTCCGGCCATGACGTTGACGTGGGTGCGAACCGCGGTCGTTCCCCGCACCAACAGCAGTTCCATGGCAGCGACGGCCCGCTCGATGATGCCTTCGTAGGTGATCTTCCCGGCAACTGCGGCCGCGATCCAGTTGTCGATGGCGCCCTGGAGGTCTCCGGCCGGGTTGGGTACCAACTCTGCGGTCAACGCTTTGTCGAGGTGCGCATGAGGTTCGGCCAGCGCGGGTAGCAACAGCCATCCTCCGAGGTCGACGACCGCGCGGCTCGACGGTCCGCCAGATGCGGTCTCGATCGAGCTGATCCGCCCGTGGCTGATGCGGACGTTCACGAGTGAACCATCGCTGAGCCGAGCGTTGGTCAACATGGGTGAGGCTTCCGGGTCGGACATGGTCAAACGCTACCGATCAGGGGGATTCGATGGGCTGGATTCGGAGGGGCTGATTCGATGGGAGTGGTTTCTCCCGGGCGAAAACGACCGATGGCCGACATCTCCGCGAGGAGATGCCGGCCATCGTGTGGACGAACCGATCGGCTAGAGACCGATGCTCTCGTCGATGTATTCGTTGGTGACGATGTCTTCGGCGGTGACGCCACCGGTGTCGAGGCCGGCGGCCTCGATCTTGTCGATGACCCGCTGGATACGATCGAGGTCGATGTTACCGACGGTGCTGTCGGGGCCGTTGCCGATGAGGCCCAGCTCGAGCTGCTTGGCCACCGAGAAGGCCGCAAGACCGTCGTCGTAGACCCAGAAGTCGGCGTACTGCTCAACTGCATCGACGATCATGGCGTTGGCCCGCTCCGGCGAGTTGGCGTAGTCGACGACGGACTGCTGAATCATCGGCACGACCTCTTTGAGACACGCATCGAGTGCGTCCTTGTCAGAGGGCTTGATGGCGATGGTGGCGGCGTAGACCTCGAAGCCGGCGTCGTTCAGCAGCTGGAAGCCAACCGGCTTGCCCCACTCTTCGAAGGAGAATTCGTAGGTGTAGGGCTCGGCCGAAGCGAAGCCCTGCTGGGCAATGGCGCCACCCTCGGAGACGAATCGGGCCGGTGAACCGTCATAGGACGGATCGACCTGATCGGCCGACCAGATGCCTTCGGCGATGAACACATCGGCGAACGTACCGCCACCGAAGATGTTGATCGTGATGCCTTCGGTGCCGAGATCAGCAATGCTCTCGACGTTCGGGTAGGTCTCAGGATCCCACATGATCATCTGGGGGTTGATCTCGAGCGGGGCCACGACGGCCAGCATCGGGGTATCGGCGAAACCGAAGACCTGGGCCTCGGTGTTCTGGTAAGCGAGTTCGATCTCGTCATCGGTGTAGACGTAGCTCGAGACGGGGGCAAAGCCGATGGCAGGACCGCCGGTGCGTACCTCGAACTCGATGTCGGTGCCGACCATGGTGCCCCGCACGACCTTGTTGTCGACGTCGACCACGTAGTCGTCACCGATCAGGTTGTACATGGCACCGTGCTCGCCCTCGGGGAACCAGTCGGTCTGCACGGTCAGCGGGCTGGGGCAGATGTCGGCGAGCGCCACGGTGTCGGCCATGGCTTCCTCGTCGTCCATGGCTTCCTCGTCGTCCATGGCTTCTTCGTCGACGGCTTCTTCGTCGACGGCCTCTTCCGTGGTGTCGTCGGTCGACGTTTCCTCTTCCGTGGTGTCGTCGGTACCGGCGTCACTCGAGCTGCCACCGCATGCGGCAGCAACAAGTCCGAAGGCCATCAGCAACGACAGAAGTCGAAGCAATCTTGGTTTCATGTTCCCCTCCCCGGGGTTTGTTGTAGAACCGGCTGCAAGCAGCCGGAGGTTGATTGATTGGGATCTGGTTTCCCGACGTGAGGTCAGGCTCCTCCGCCACCGCTGCTGCCGTCGTACCATTTGCCGATGGCCTTGTTCTGCAGCCAGGTGAAGAGCAGGAAGACCGCAACGCCGAGGGCGGAGGACAGGATCACCGAGGTGATGAGCTCTTCGCCCTGAAGCTGATTGGCGTAGCGCCGGACCAACTGTCCGATGCCGACGTCACCCTTTCCGAAGAAGAAGTCCCCTACGACGGCGCCGATGACCGACAATCCGGCCGAGATCCGCAGGCCGGCGAAGATGGCGGGCATGGCGGCCGGGAACATCAGCTTGCGGAGTCGGGTGATGCGGTTCGCGTGATGGAGGGTGAAGAGGTCGTGCATCCCGCGTTCGGCGGATTGGAGACCGAACAGCGTGTTCACGATCAAGGGGAAGATCGAGATGATGACGCACACCACCACCCGCGACGTCTGACCAGTACCCCACCAGAAGCTGATCAGCGGTGTGAGCGCCAGGATGGGAACCGCCTGGAGCGTGACCAGATACGGAAACAGCGCCCGTTCGACGACCTTCGTCTGGCTCATGATCACGGCCAGGAAAAACCCGAGGCAGATGGCGATGAACAGGCCGATGGCTGCGACCTTGGTCGAGGACCAGAGCGCCAGGAGGAGCTCCGACAACGTGTCCCATTTCAGAAAGCCTTCGCTGATGACCCGATGGGGGGGCCGGAGCAGGAAGCGCCGTTGCTCGTCGAGGAGCCCATAGGACACGAGATACCAGATACCGATGACGAACGCGCCGAAGACGGCAGGCGACCAAAGGTTGTCGAACAGGGTTCGGGCCCGGCTCGTTCCGGCCACGATCACCGGTGTTGCGTCGTGCACGATCGACGAGGCGGTGGCGCTCTGCCGTGGTTCGGTCGAGGTGTCGTCAATGGCCGTCATGAGTGGGAACCTCGCAGCGCGTGGGAGATCTCACCGCTGAGCTTCGCGAACTCTGGCTCGAAGCGGATGTCGGGATGCCGGGGATAGTCGAACGGAACCGGGAACTCGGCGACGATGCGGCCGGGACGGGCCGACATCACCAGCACCTTGGTGCTCATGAACACGGCCTCGCTGATGGAATGGGTGATGAACAGCCCGGCGAAGCCCTCCTTCAAGAACAGTTGTTGGGTTTCGTCGTTCAGGTGTTCTCGGGTGATCTCGTCGACGGCGCCGAACGGTTCGTCGAACAGGAAGACCGGTGGTTTGAGGGTCAGGGTCCGTGCGAGCGATGCCCGCATCTTCATGCCTCCCGACAGCGATTTCGGGTAGTGATTCTCGAATCCGGTGAGGCCCACGAGATCGATGGCGTCCTGGGCCAGATGTCGTCGCTCGCTCGAATCGATGCCGTGGAGTTCGGCGAACAGTTCGACGTTGGCCCGTACGGTCCGCCAATGCAACAGGGTTGCGTCCTGGAATACGTAGCCGATGCGATCCCGATCGACAGCGACCGTTCCCTTGGTGTTGTCGAGCAGGCCTGAGGCGATCTTCAGCAGGGTGGACTTCCCGCAACCAGACGGGCCCACGATCGTGATGAATTCGCCCTTGTCGACATCGAACGACACGTCGTCGATGGCCACGGTGCCATCGGGAAACGTCATTCCGATGTTGTGAAAGGACAACGCCGCCGTCGTGCGCTTGTCAGGTGCATTGGTGGTGATCATAGGTGCTGCATTCTCGAGGGGAAAGGGAAGAGCGACGTGTACCGGGCAAAACACCACTCGGCGGGCAGACGGCAAACCGTACCGGCGAGCCAACCGAATCGCCATGTCCGAAACAAAGGGTTCATATCACGGACAAGAAAGTGCGATCGAGGGCCAAGCCAGGAAAGGTGGCCTCGCTCTACAGTGACGCCATGCGCACGGGAGTCTTTTTGTTCGGTGGAGTCGAGATGGACGATGCCGGTGCTGGTCCGCCGGCGCCGACGGACCGTCGCTATGACTCCAAAGAGGTGTGGCGAGCCACCGAACAGATCCTCGAAATGGGTGTGCTGGCCGATCGCCTCGGATTCGATTCGTTCTGGTTGACCGAGCATCATTTTCAATTCGAGGGCTACGAGGTCGTCCCCAACGGCCTCATGACGGGGGCTGTCCTGGCCGAACGGACCCAGAACATTCGAATCGGCACCATGTTCAACGTCGTTGGTCAGTGGCATCCGCTGAAACTTGCCGAGGACTTCGCGACGCTGCACAACCTGTCGGGAGGCCGCGGTGTGCTCGGCATCGGACGGGGGACCGTTCCCCGTGAGTCGGAGAACCTCGGTTCCAAGGTCGGGAGCTTCGACAATCCGGACAAGGTCGATGCCGACGACTTCAACCGCAAGCAATTCGATGAAGCGACCACGGTGCTGCGGTTGGCGCTCGACAACGAGTCGTTCTCGTTCCATGGTGAGGTCTTCGATTTCCCGGTGCCCGGTATCCCTGATCGGGGTGGCTTCGTCGAAGAGTTGAGCTTGCTGCCCCGACCGCTGTATCCCTACGAGATCTGGCAGGCCGTCACGTCGCCGCCCACGCTCGAGGCAGTCCCGACCAAAGGGTGGGGCGGGGTGATGTGGTTGAAGCACTACACCTTCATGAAGCAGTTCTGGGATCGGTTCGCCGAACTTCACTGCGAGGTGCACGGCAGCGAGTTGGCGCCCGGCGAGAAGCGCATGTTGGTCCTCAACACGTGTGTGGCCGATACCCATGAGGCCGCCGTCGAGTCGGTCCGCAATGGCCATGACGAGTTCTGGAAGTTCCTCGGGCCCTATGGATGGAGCCGGGGATACATGGGCCCCGATGGCAAACCGTCGCCGGCGGGTCTGATCCCGACCCTCGAGGAGTCCATCGAGAACAAGGTGTGGCTGGTCGGCACGGCGGACGAAGTCGCCGAGCAGATCGCGTGGTATGCCGATCACCTCGGAGGCATCGAGAACCTCACGTTGTTCCCCGGGATGCCGGGCGATCGTTACGAGAAGGTCGGAGACCAGATGCATCGTCTGGCCGAAGACGTCCTACCCCAACTCCGATGACGGTCTCGGCTGCATCCGCCCGACCGCAGCGGATGGCGCTCTATCTCCAGGACAAGCACGACATCGGCTACGAGATCGAGATGGCTCGATATGCCGAAGCCCAGGGTTTCAGCGAGATCTGGCAGGCCGACACCCGCTTGGCCCGAGACTGTGTCGTCATGATGAGCGCGCTGCTGGCTCAGACCTCTCGCCTCCGGATCGGCAGCGGGGTGTTGCCGATCTACACCCGGAACCCCGCCGTCATCGCTGCAACATGGAGCACGATGTGGGAACTGGGGGGGCTGACCCCCGAAGGCGAGAGTCGGGTGATGCTCGGTCTCGGCGCCTGGTGGGAGCCGATTGCCGGACGGGTGGGTGCCGATCGACGCAAACCGTTGACGGCGATGCGGGAGAACATCGAGGCCATACGCGCTCTGTTCACCATGGAGGAAGTCTCCTACGAAGGTGAGTTCGTCCACCTCGATAGAGTTCGGCTCGACGTTGCCTACGGCGACACCTCGCCTCGCAACATCCCTCTCTATCTCGGTGCCACCGGGCCCAAGATGCTCGAGCTCTCGGGCGAGATCTGCGACGGGCCGGTGCTCAATTACGTCGTGTCGACGGACTACGTCAGAGATGCCATCGACCACGTCAATGTCGGTGCGACCAGAGCTGGCAGGATCCCGGAGGAAATCGACCGACCCGAGTTGCTGGTGTGCTCGCTGTCGGATCACGATCCCGACGAAGCTCTCCTGACCGGCAAGTCGTTGGTGGCCTACTACCTGGGCACCGAGCCCCACATCATGCAGGCCTCGGGCGCCGATCCCGACCTGGTACAGTGTGTGCAGGAGATCGTGGGGTGGCCTGCGACCGAGGCCGACTATCGTAAGGCCGCCCATCTCATCCCCGACGAACTGGTGCACGAGCTGATGGCGGTGGGAACCGCGGCCGACTGCAGGATGAAGGTGGCCGAGTTCGTCGACGCCGGGGTGACGTGTCCGATCCTCTATCCGATCATGGACGACATCAAGCCGGTGGTCGATGCCTTCGCACACTGGTCGCCATGACGCCTGATTCGCCCGTGACCGGCCCGACGTCCAGCATCGCTGTCGTCACCCCACCTCGGGCCGTCGGGGGCGTGCTGTTCGACGGTGGCGCGGTCCTGACCGTCGACGACGACTTCGCCCTGCACGATCCGGGGTGGGTTCATGTGGTCGAGGACCGGATCGCCGGCCTCGGTCCCGGCCCGGCCCCCGATGCCGTCCGTACGCAAGCGGAGCGCATCATCGATTGCACCGAACGCGTCGTGATGCCAGGAATGACCAATGGTCACACCCACCTGTTCCAGACGTTCTTCCGGGGCCTCGCCGACGACAAACCGCTGCTCGACTGGCTGCGGGACTGTATTTGGCCCGGTGCCGTGCACCTCGATCGAGCCTCGGCTCGTCTGGCCGCCATGGTCGGGTTGATCGAGAACCTTCGGACCGGGGCGACCTCGGTCATCGACCATCAGTACATCCACATCGATGAGGGCATCGACGACGGCGTCTGTGCCGCAGCCGACGAGCTCGGTATCCGCTTTCTGTTGGCTCGGGGGTGGGCCGATCGCAACTATGAGCCGAGCTTGTCGGAGTCGGCTGCCACCGTGCTGGAACGCACCCATCGGGTCCGGGACCGGTGGCACGGACACGACAACGATCGGCTCCGGATCGAGCTGGCCCCGCTGATTCCTTGGGGATGCTCGGACGCAGCGATGCAATCGACGGTGGCCGACGCCCGCTCCTGGGGTGTGGGCACCCACATCCATTGCGCCGAAACGAAGGTCGAAGTGGAGATGAGCCTGGAGGAACGGGGGGTGCGGCACGTGCAGTGGTTGGAGGACCTCGGTGTCCTCGGACCGGACGTGCAACTGGCGCACAGCGTGTGGCTCGATGACGACGAGCTCGATCTGATCGCGGCCCGGGGGGCCGTGGTCGTGCACTGTCCGGTCAGCAACATGTACCTGGCGTCCGGGGTGCCCCGCATCGTGGAGATGCTGGAACGCGGCATTCCGGTGGCGTTGGCCAGCGACGGTCCGGGATCGAACAACCGACAGGATCTGTTCGAAGTCCTGAAGGCGACTGTGCTGTTGCAGAAGGTGCATCGGCTCGACGCCATTGCCCTGCAACCCGAGGACGCGCTGCGTATGGCGTGCCGCGACGGGGCCCGAGCCTTCGGTCAGCCCGACGCCATCGGCTGCCTCGAGGTGGGCCGACGAGCCGATCTGGTCGTCGTCGACCTCGACTCGGTGTTCACTGCGCCGGTGCATCGGGTGCCGAGCGCCGTGGTGTTCTGTGCCAGTCCGGCCCAGGTCAGCCACGTGATGGTCGACGGTCGTCTGCTGATCGACGAAGGAACGCTCACCATGGTCGACGAAGCTGCGGTGCGGTCAGCAGCCAAGGCATCAGCCCGCGAGGTGTTCCGTCGAGCGGGAATCGACAGTCGCCTCACGCAATTCTGAGTTCGTCGTCGATCCGCGCCATCGGATGTGACAATGTTGGGGCGCATCCCGGGTCTTCCCGGGGCGCTCGTCGGACTGACCTGGAGGTACTGCCGACCCACGAAACACCTTGGATGAGGTTGAACGATGAAAATCACGATGACGGCGGCGATTCATGCCCGATGGGGACACCGGGTGGAAGGGTTGATCCATACCCACGCCTGGATGGTGGAAGCCACGATCGAAGGCGCGGAGGACTGCTCGATGGTGCATCCGGCTGACGACCTCGAAGACACGCTGACCCGAGCGGTGGCGCACTGGGTCGGTCACTATCTGACCCACGAGGATGTCGGTCCTTGGAAGGGCTTGACGCCGCTGCTGTGGGATCGTGAACCAACGGTCGAAGAGGTTGTGCGGCAGCTTTGGAAACGACTCGATCACGAGCTCGACGGACTGATCGAGGTTGCGCTGGTCGAGAGCACCGAATTCGATCGCTGTCGCACGGTTCGCCTCGCCCGTTAGGTCGTCGGTTGACGCCGACTCAGTGGCGACTGGTGTCCTGCAGCGTGTCGGCCAACGGGATCTGGGACAGGTCGGTGGTGGGAGTCACGATGTAGTTGCCGGCCAGGATGGTTTCTGACCGCAGGCTTGCCGACGAGGCGTCGGTGGAGGATGCCAGTGTCACGCCCAGCGGATCACGGCCTTCGGCCACGGCCTGGACCTGCTCGATGAATTGGCGTCGTACCATCGACACGCCGCGGTCGGTCGAGCTGAGTCGCTCGGTCGAATGATGGGTGACCGGTCCCTGGCCGACCTGGGTCTCGTAGTCCCCCGGGTAGCGCTGGTGTCCCTCGTCGTCGAGTTCGAACCAGCTCTTGCCGTCACCGTAGGTGGGTAGGCCCTGGGTCTCGCCTCCTTTCTTCACCCGCAGCATGGCCACGACCCTGGTGGTGGTCGCATCGATCGGGATGGCCCATGACATGTTGTTGGTCTTGCCCAGCACGCTGAGGTTTGGTGTCGCCACCACTCGAATGTTGGGGAAGCGGGTTTCGGTGATGCGGTGGAGGATGGTGCCGTCCTCGAGCACTCGATCCTGGGTCGAGGTGACGCCCCACGGGTGACGCTGCCAGTCGATGGTCGGCCAGATCTCGAGCCGGGGATCGAACTGCGGTCCGCTGATGGCGTTGTGGAGGATGAAGACGTGATAGGGATCCATGACGTTCTCGTGGGTCTGGAACCAGTTGCAGGGGGCAACGCTCGGTCCGCCGAACGCGAAATGGTCGACCACGACGGTCTCCTCGTCGTCGTCGAGGTCGTCGAAGATGTCATAGGTCGGAAACAGGGGCTGTTTCTCCGGGGGACCGAGGTAGGCGAACAACAAGCTGTGGTACTCCACGACCGGGTACCAGGGCTGCCGGTAGGAGGCCCGGTTCCGGCCACGGTCCGGTTCGCAGGGCTGGTCGAGACAGGTGCCGTCGGATGCGAACAGCCAGCCGTGATAGGGACAGCGGATCCCGTCGTCCTCGACCTGTCCGATGTAGAGCGTGGTACCGCGATGGCAGCACCGAGGCTCGAGCAGGCCGGGACGGCCCTGGCCGTCGCGGAACAGGATCAGGTCCTCCCCGAGGATCCGGACCTTGCGGGGCCGGGTCGTCGCTTCGGCAGTGGTCGCAACCGGCTGCCAGTACCGACGGAGCAGTTCACCGGCAGGGGTTCCGGCCTCGACCTCCACCAGTTCGGGGTTCGGAGTTCCGACGGTTCGGCCGTAGGCCCGGCCATCGTCTGTGTCCTGGGAAGTGCTGGTGCCGGGCATTCGACAGTGTGAACCGGTGATCGGCTCGCGCTCAAGTCGATCGTGACCCGGTGTCGGGCCCGCACCGCTTCGCTCGGTTCCTCGGTGATCGTTGTCACGGATCGACAGTGGCTTTGGACCCTGCCGATGGCCGACGCGATCTGGGAGAACGGAGGCGTCCCGTCAAGCAGTGAGCCCCGAGGAGGCCCATCCATGACCACCATCCAAACGCCTTCGTCTCGAACCGGTGCTTCGCCGAATCCCCCCGAGGGCATGTCGTCGGGTTGGTTTCTCGGCTTGATCCTGGGTGCAGTTGCCATCGGCGTGGCCGGTTTCGTCGGGATCCTGGCCGTGGCCCTTGCCTTCAGCGACTCATCCGAGCAGGCGGTCAGTTCCACACTCTCGGTGGAGGTTCGGGAGTTCTCGATCGATGGCGAACTGACGGCGCCTTCCGGCGAGGTGACCCTGGCAATCACGAACGTCGGCTCACAGAATCACAATGTCGGGGTCCGGGAACTCGGGGTGCTCAGCCCCAACGTCGGACCGGGCGGTACCGTCACCCTTGCCCTGGGCGACGTACCACCTGGAACCTATGAGGTGTACTGCGAGGTGCCGGGTCATGCCGATTCCGGCATGGTCAACACCCTGACCATCATGGGCGACGGAACCAGCGCCGACGAGGCCGCTCCGGCGGGTCACTCGATGGGCGATGGCGGCATGTCGACCGAGGAGTACGCGGCGATGGACATGGCGATGACCGAATCGATGTTGGCCTTCCCGGCCGAGACCGAAGGCCACGGCAATCCGATCCTGGAACCGACCGAGGTGCTGGCCGATGGGACGAAGGTGTTCGACCTGGTGGCCGAGATCGTCGACTGGGAGGTCGAACCGGGTCGGGTGGTGGAGGCCTGGACCTACAACGGAGTCGTGCCGGCACCGCAGATCCTGCTCGACCGAGGGGACTCGGTGCAGGTTCGTGTCGTCAACAATCTGCCGCTCGGCACCGACATCCACTGGCACGGCGTCCACACCCCCAATGACCAGGACGGGGTGGCTCCGTACACCCAGGACCTGATTCCCCCCAATGGTGGCACCTTCACGTATGCCTTCGTGGTCGATGACGACGCCATCGGGATGTACCACGCCCACAATCACGCACAACTCCAGGTCGTGAACGGGATGTTCGGGGTCATCCGTATCGGTGAGAATCCCATTCCCTACGGTGCGACCGTCAGCGGGGTCGAGATTCCCGATGATCTGGAACTGGCTGTCGACCTGCCGATGATCCTCAACGATGCCGGCACCATCGGTCTGAGCTTGAATGGCAAGAGCTTCCCCGCAACCGAGCCGCTGGTCATGGAGCAGGGCGATTGGGCCAGCATCACCTACTACAACGAGGGCCTCCAGACCCACCCGATGCACCTGCACCAGTTCCCGCAGCTGGTGTACGCCAAGGACGGGGTGCCCCTCGACGAGCCGTACTGGGTGGACACCCTCAACATCGCTCCCGGCGAGCGCTACACGGTGATCTTCCGGGCCGATGACGCCGGCACGTGGGTGTGGCATTGCCACATTCTCAATCACGTCGAACGTGAAGACGGCATGTTCGGCATGGTGACCGCGATCGTGGTCACCGAGAATCCGGATTTCGATCCGGACGACGTGCCGGTGCGCCCTCACAACTGGCGCAAGACGGCCGGCACGGATGGACCGATCGATCCCGAGGCCGCCTCGACCGACGGCTGACGGACGGCTGACGGACGGGAACGCGCGGTGGCGCAGTGTCGGGCCTAGGGTGACAGACTCCCGGTCGCCGGATCTCCCTTTGCCTTTGTGCGGAAGGCCTCTGATGCTGCGTCGCCTCCTCAACTCCCACCTGGTCGGGCCCTATCGGGGCCCACTGCTGCTCATCGTCGTGCTCCAGGCTGTCCAGGCGACGGCCACCCTCATCCTGCCCAATCTCAGTGGGAATCTGATCAATCGGGGCGTGCTGGCCGGGGACAATGCCTACATCTGGGAGGTCGGTGGCACCATGCTGATCTTCAGTGCGGTGCAGATCGTGTTCGCCGCTGCTGCGGTGTACTACGGGGCCAGGGTGGCCATGGCCTTCGGTCGAGATGTTCGCCGTGATCTGTTCCATCAGGTCACGTCGTACTCGGCCCGAGAAGTGGGGATGTTCGGAGCGCCCTCGTTGATCACCCGACTCACCAACGACGTGCAGCAGGTACAGCAGCTCACCGTCTTGGCCACCACCATGATGATCTCGGCCCCGTTGACGCTGGTCATCGGGGTCGTCATGGCGGTTCGCGAGGATGTGGGACTCTCGGTGGTCGTGATCGTGGCCGTCCCCGCCGCCGGTGTGCTGCTGGGGCAGTTGGTGTACCGGATGGTGCCGGCCTTCCAGGTGATGCAACAGCGGGTCGACCGGGTCAACGGCGTGCTGCGGGAGCAGATCACGGGTATCCGAGTCGTGCGGGCGTTCGTACGAGAGCCTCAGGAGAGAGCGCGCTTCGCCCAGGCCAACGAGGAGTTGACCGACACGGCCTTGCGAACCGGTCGTCTCATGGCGGCGATGTTCCCCACGGTCGGTTTGATCGTGAACGTGTCGAGCCTGGCTGTGCTGTGGCTGGGTGCCGATCGCCTCAACGATGCGAGCATGGCCCAGCCCGGCTCGTTGATCGCCTACCTCAGCTATCTGATGCAGATTCTCATCGCCGTCGTGATGGCGACCTTCCTGGTGTCGATGATCCCGCGGGCAGCAGTCGCCGGGGAACGCATCATCGAGGTTCTCGACACCGAATCGTCGGTCGTTCCGCCGGCCAGTCCCGTGACCGAGGTTCCTGAACGAGGCACGCTCGAGTTCCGCAGCGTCGGCTTCCGTTACGCCGGGGCCCAACGTCCCGTGCTGTCCAATGTCTCGTTCCGAGTCGAGCCGGGCCAGACGCTGGCGATCATCGGCTCGACCGGTTCGGGCAAGACCTCGTTGGTCAACCTGATCGCCCGGTTGTTCGATGCCACCGAGGGAACGGTGTTGGTCGACGGCGTCGATGTGCGCCAACTCGACCCCGACATCTTGTGGGGGCACCTCGGCTATGTGCCGCAGAAGAGCTATCTGTTCACGGGTACCGTGGCATCCAACTTGCGCTTCGGTCGACCAGACGCCTCCGACGAGGACCTGTGGGAAGCCCTCGAGGTGGCCCAGGCCGCTGGATTCGTCCAGGCCATGCCCGATGGCCTCGCATCGACCATCGCCCAGGGAGGCACCAACGTCTCCGGCGGCCAACGTCAGCGACTGTCCATCGCCCGCGCTCTCGTGGCCCGGCCGCAGATCTACGTGTTCGACGATTCCTTCTCGGCCCTCGATCTGGCGACCGACGCTCGGCTCCGTGCCGCGCTCGCCCCCCGTACCGTCGATGCTGCGATGGTGATCGTGGCCCAACGGGTCTCCACCATTGCCGATGCCGACGAGATCCTGGTGCTCGAGGACGGCGAGGTGGTGGGTCGAGGACGACACCAGGCCCTGATCGAGAGCTGTCCGACCTATGCCGAGATCGTCGCCTCGCAGCTGGGCGCGGGAGCGGTGACATGACCGGGTCCCCATCGACCAACGGCAGTTCGACCAACGGCAGTTCGACCAACGGCAGTTCCACCAACGGCAGTTCCACTAACGGCAATTCGACCACGGCCAGAACCGTCAACGGTTCCGACGACGAGACCGAACTGTTGACGACGACCGGTCGAGCGGCGCGGCGTGGCAGCTTCGGACCTGGTGGTGGCGCCGGGATGCCGACCGAGAAGAGCAAGGATTTCAAGGGCTCGTTGCGTCGACTCGGGGTGATCCTGGGTGACGAACGTCTGTTGCTGTACGCCATCGCCACGCTGACTGTGGTCAGCGTGGCGATGGTGGCGCTCGGCCCCCGTCTGCTGGGCCAGGCCACCGACCTCATCATCTCGGGTTGGCAGGATGGCGACATCGACGTCGGGGCGTTGCACCGTCAGTTGTGGTGGGTTGCCGCCATCTACTTGGGCTCGTGGGCGCTGGCCTATGGACAGGCATGGCTGCTGGCCGGTGTGCTGCAACGAGCGATGTTCGGACTGCGGGCTCAGGTCGAAGCCAAGATTCACCGGCTGCCACTCAGCTACATCGATGCCCAGGCCCGCGGCGACCTGCTCAGCCGAGTGACCAACGACATCGACAATCTCTCGCAGAGCCTGCAGCAAACCACCAGTCAGATCCTGACGTCACTGCTGACCTTGGTGGCGGTGACGGTGATGATGTTCACCATCGATCCACTGTTGGCCGTGGTGGCCCTCGTGACCGTACCCCTGTCGCTGGTGGCCATGAAACAGATCGCCGGCCGAGCTCGGCCCCGCTTCATCGCCCAGTGGCGCTCGACTGGTTCGCTCAATGCCCAGGCCGAAGAAGTCTTCACCGGCCATGCCATCGTCAAGAGCTTCGGTCGACAGAAGGAAGTGGAGCAACGGTTCGAACGGGAGAACGACGCCCTGTACGACGCTGGCTATTCAGCGCAGTTCATGGCCAGCCTGATGATGCCCTTGATGACGTTCATGGGAAACATCCAGTTCGTTCTGATCGCAGTGGTGGGTGGACTCCGGATCTCGTCGGGTTCGATCTCGGTGGGCGACATGCAGGCGCTGATCCAATATGCCCGTCAGTTCGCACAACCTCTCAGTCACCTGGCGTCGATGGCTGCGACCTTCCAATCCGGCATCGCCTCGTTGGAACGAGTCCTGGAGCTCGTCGATGCCGATGAGGAGTCGGTCGAACAACCAGCGACCGCTGATGCGCCGGCAGTTCGGGGACGGGTTGCCTTCGAAGACGTCCACTTCGCCTACAGCCCGGACAAGCTTCTGATCGAGGGCCTCGACGTGGTTGCCGAACCTGGTCAGACGGTGGCCATCGTCGGTCCGACCGGGGCCGGCAAGACGACGTTGGTGAACCTTCTGATGCGGTTCTACGACCTCGATGCCGGACGCATCACCCTCGATGGACGCGACATTGCTGGTTTCCCGAGGGCCGAATTGCGATCGAAGATCGGCATGGTGCTCCAGGACACCTGGCTGTTCGGCGGAACCATTCGGGACAATCTTGCCTACGGCAACCCTGATGCGACCGAAGCCCAGATCCGAGAAGCCGCAGAGGTCACCTATGTCGACCGGTTCGTGCAGTCTCTGCCCGATGGCTACCAGACCGTGATCAACGACGAGGGCGACAACATCTCGGCCGGCGAGAAACAGTTGATGACGATCGCTCGAGCGTTCCTCGCTGATCCGTCGATCCTCATCCTGGACGAGGCGACCAGCTCGGTCGACACCCGGACCGAGGTCCTCATCCAGGAAGCAATGAATCGGTTGCGGTCCAATCGCACGAGCTTCGTCATCGCCCATCGATTGTCGACGATCCGGGGCGCCGACATGATCCTGGTGATGGACGGCGGGCGGATCGTCGAACAGGGCAACCATGACGACCTCATCGCTGCCGGCGGTCCCTACGCCGAGCTGTACCGAGCCCAGTTCGCCGGCCAGGCCACCTGACGCGGTGCCGGTGACTGTGTCGCCCCGTGGGTCACGGCGGGCCAAGCGGCGGTAGCTTCTCTGCATGCCGAGTGTTGTGGAGTATCACCGTCCGACGAACCTCGATGAAGCGCTTCGCCTGCTGAGCCAGCCCAACACCCGTGCGCTGGGCGGCGGCACGGTCGTGGTGCCCGAGGCCCGGGTCCATCGCGACGTCGGGATGAGCTTGGTCGATCTGCAGGACCTGGGGCTGGAGGGCATCACGGTCGCCGGAACCCAACTCACGGTCGGGTCGATGGTTCGTCTCGGTGATCTGATGATCGACGGTCGGGTGCCCGAACTCATCCGAGACCTCGCTCGGCGCGAGTTGCCCAGCACGTTGCGGAATCAGGCCACGGTCGGAGGCACCATTGCTCTCGGCTCGGGCGACAGTGTGTTGTTGGCAGGTCTGCTGGTGCATGGGGCGGTGGTCACCCTTCGCCAATCGGGAACCCAGGTTCCCGAAGACAAACCTCTGGCCCAGTCCCTGTCCGACTGTGTCGGCCAGGGAATCGTGGTATCGGTCACGATCGAGACCACGGGCCGGGGAGCGATCGAGGGGACCGGTCGGACTCCGGCCGACGTCCCGATCGTGGCTGCCATCGCACGCCGCAGCGCCGAGGGGGTTCGCGTCGCCCTGACCGGGGTCGGTCCCAGCCCCATCGAGGTGCTGGCCGATGACCCGACGGCCGGTCTCGAACCTCCATCGGACTTCCGGGGCACCGGCGATTATCGGCTTCACCTGGCCGGGGTACTGACCGAGCGAGCGGCGGCCTCGATCCAAGGAGCATCATGATGCAGATCGAGGTCACCCTCAACGAGGTTGTTCGACAGCTCGAGGTCGAACCGTTCGAGACCTTGCTGGCCGTCCTGCGGCGAGAAGGCATGGTTTCGGTCCGATACGGCTCGGACACCGGCGAGACCGGAGCGTCGGCGGTGCTTGTCGACGGCCGGCTGGTCAATACCGACTGCATGTTGGCCCTACAGGCTCACGGGCACGAGATCATCACGCTCGAGTGGTTCAACCACGCAGAGATGCATCCGATCCAGGCTGCCTTCGTCGCCACCGGAGCGATGCAGTCGGGCTACACCACCCCGGCCATGATCCTGGGTACCTACGAATTGTTGCAACGGATTCCCGACCCCAGCGACGAGCAGATACGGGACATGCTGTCGGGCATTCTCGATCGCGAAACCGCGTATGTGAAGCCGGTCGAAGCCGTTCACCGCGCGGCCGCCATCCTGCGAGGCGACGAGGTCGAACCGTTCGGTCCGCTGGTTCTTCCACCGCTGACCGATGGGAAGAACGCCGCGGTCTACGACCCGGCGGATCCAGCGCCGCGGGCATCGCTCGCCGTGCCCCGCCTGGTGCCCAGCAAGGACGTGCCGACCATGTCGGTGGTCGGCAAACCCGAGATCAAGGTCGATGCCGTTCGGCTGGTCAAGGGCAACCCGGCCTTCACCGACGATTTCTCCGAGCGGGGTCAGTTGGTGGCCAAGGTGTTGCGCAGCCCCCACGCTCACGCCCGGATCCTCGACATCGACGACTCCGCAGCCACGGCCTTGCCCGGGGTGCACGCGGTCATCCACTACAAGAACATCGAGCGGATCAAGTACGCATCGGGCGGCCAGAGTTGGCCCAATCCCTACCCTCATGACCAGGTCAGCTTCGACAACAAGGTCCGGCACGTTGGTGACCGTGTGGCCGCCGTGGCGGCTGACACGCTGGAGATCGCGTGCGAGGCTCTGCGGTTGATCGACGTCACCTACGAGGTGTTGCCTGCCGTCTTCGATGAACTGGAAGCCATGGAGCCCGGGGCTCCCGTGATCCACGACGAGGACGACACGACCCACATCACCGACCCGACCCGGAACCTGGTGCATCACATCGAGGCGCAACGCGGTGACGTCGAGGCCGGATTCGCCGAGGCCGACCACGTGTTCGAACAGACCTTCCGAGTCCATCAGGTGCAGCAGGTTCCCATCGAGAACCACATCGCGGTGGCCTGGCTGGACGGCGACGAACGAATGGTGGTCCGCACCGCAACCCAGGTGCCGTTCCATACCCGCCGCATGTTGGCGCCGCTGATCGGGATGGAGATCAAGGACATTCGAGTCATCAAACCTCGTATCGGCGGCGGCTTCGGAGCCAAGCAGGAAATGTTGATCGAGGACATCGTGGCTCACCTGGCCATCAGGACCCGGCGCCCGGTGAAGCTCGAGCTGACCAGGGCCGAGGAGTTCATGTCATCTCGGACCCGGCACCCCCAGACCATCACCTACAAGACCGGTGTGAACAACGATGGAACGCTGGTCGCGCAGAACATGCGCCTCATCGGGAACACCGGCCCCTACGGCACCCACGCCTACACGGTGCAGACGGTTTCGGGGCTGCGAGGGCTCACCTCGTACAACGCGCAGAACAAACGGTTCGACTGCGACGTGGTCTACACGAACATTCCGGTCCCCGGCGCCTACCGTGGCTACGGGGCTCCGCAAGCCGAGTTTGCGCTGGAATCCCATCTGGAGGACGTCGCTCGGGCGCTGGGACGGGACCCGATCGAGTTCAAGCGACAGAGCTGGGTGAAGGTGGGCGACGAGCTGGACATAGCGCCTCACTTGGGCGAACACGCCGTGGTCGACGGAGTGCTCGAGGAGTACCCCAAGGTGATGTCGAACGGCATCGAGGAATGCGTGGCCCAGGGCATGCGAGCCATCGGCTGGCATCGTCAGGATGATCCGCGTTGGGTGTCGCCGGCCGACCGGCCGCACATTCGTCGAGGCCTCGGCTTCGCCTTCTGCATGCACGGCACGGCCATTCCGTTCCTCGACATGGGGGGCTGCAGCATCAAGATCAACGACGATGGCTCGTTCAACATGTTGATCGGCGCCACCGACCTCGGTACCGGGGCCGACACCGTCATCGGTCAGATCGCGGCTGAAGTTCTCGGCGTGGCCCTGGAGGACATCAAGGTCTATTCCTCCGACACCGATGTCACTCCCTTCGACACCGGTGCCTATGCGTCCAGCACCACCTACATCTCGGGCACCGCGGCCAAACTCGCGGCCGAGAAGGTGCGGGATCGGATCAAGGAACGGGCGGCGAAGATGCTGGGGGTCGACGAGCCGTGCTCGATCGAACTCCGTGACAAGAGGGCATGGGCTCCCGATGGTTCCTCGGTCTCACTCGGCGACCTGGCCCTGGACTCGCTGCACGTCGAGGATCACGAGCAGATCATGGGGACGGCCTCGCACGTGTCTCCCGATTGCCCACCGCCGTTCGCAGCGCAGTTCGTCGAACTCGAGGTCGACATCGCCACCGGTCAGGTCACGATCACCAAGATGGTCATGGCCGTCGACTGCGGCGTAGCCATCAATCCGATCACGGCATCGGGTCAGGTCGAGGGCGGCCTGGCTCAGGCGCTGGGGTACGGGCATTGTGAAGAATTCGCCTTCGATGAGAACGGCCTGATGATCAACGCCGAACTCGGTCCCTACAAGATCTATCGGGCCGACGAGATGCCCGCCATCGAGACGTACCTGGTCCAGACCATGGAGGACTCCGGGCCCTTCGGAGCCAAGGCCGTGGCCGAGATCCCGAAGGACGGGGTGGCCCCCGCCATCCGCAACGCCATCCTGGCCGCCACGGGGGTCGCCATCAACGATCTTCCCTTCACGCCACAACGGGTGTGGACCGCCCTGCAGAGCTCGTGACCCTGATCCTCGCCGACTGGATGGTGGTGGGGGCCGACGAGCCTCCCCGCCGGCGGTGGGGTGTGCGCGTGGTGGGCACGACCATCGACGCCACCGGTAGCCACGACGACCTGAGAGCCTCGTACCCCGACGATGAGGTCGTCGATGGCGCCGGTCGGTTGCTGTTACCGGGTTTCGTGAACGCTCATGTCCATCTCTATGGCGTCCTGGCCCACGGCATTCCCGTCGACACCGCGCCCGACGGTTTCTGGAGTTTCCTCGAGGACTACTGGTGGCCCAAGGTCGAGGATGCCCTCGACCACGACATGATCGAGGCGGCGGCCGATTGGGTCTGTGCCGACATGTTGCGTTCCGGGATCACCACCTTCTACGACATTCTGGAAGCACCCAACGCGGTGCCCGATGCGCTGATGGTCGAGAAGGCTGTCGTGGAGCGACGGGGCTTGCGAGGAATTCTCAGTTTCGAGGCCACGGAACGAGCGGGACCCCGTATCGCCGAACTGGGATTGGCCGAGAACGTTCGACTGATCGAGGCCTGCCGGGACGATGAGTTGGTGTCGGGAATGATGTGTTTTCACACGACCTTCACCTGTTCCGATGGCTACATCCGGCGGGCCTTCGAGCTTGCGGCCGACCTCGGCGTCTTGACCCATGCCCACTGCAACGAGGGCGTCCACGAGGGCCGTTGGTGTGAAGAACACAAGGGGAAACGGACCGTGGAACACTATGTCGATCTCGGCGTCGTGGATCTCGGCGCTGTCGCCGGAGGCGCCGGCGGGACCGGTTTCCTCGCCAGTCAATGTGTTCAGGTCAGCGATCGGGAACGGGAACTGATCGCCGAGCACGGCATCAAGGTTGCCCACATGCCCCTGGCCAACTGCGAAGTCGGTGGAGGCATCGCCCCGATCCCGGAGTTCCTCGATGCCGGGGTGACCGTCGGTCTGGGCAGCGATGGCTACATCAACGACTTCTATGCGGTGATGCGAGGCGCGTTCTTGTTGCACAAGGCTCGTCTGCTCGATCCTGGAACGATGCCGGCGGCCACGGTGCTCGCCATGGCCACCGAAGGCGGGGCCCGAGCTCTGGGTCTCGAAGCCGTCGGACGACTCGAGCCCGGCTGGTCGGCCGATCTGCAACTGATCGACGGATCGTTTCCGACCCCGGTCACCGAGCACAACCTGTTCGAACAGGTGGTGCTGTGGCGCAATCCGTCCCACGTCGACGCCGTGATGGTTGCCGGGCGGTGGAGGGTCCGCGCCGGTCAGGTCCTGGACGCCGACCTCGATGCGCTGGCGGCCCGAACCCAGGAGCAGGCCCGCCGATTGTGGAGTCGGGCATGAGCCTGTTGCATCGCTTGGTGGAGGCCGTAGACGCTCGTCGCCCAACGGTTCTGGTCACGGTCGTGGCCAGTCAACGGTCGGTTCCCCGTCGACCGGGTTCCAAGATGCTGGTCTTCGCCGACGGCACGATCGAGGGAACCATCGGTGGTGGGGAGATGGAGGCGCGGGTTCGAGCCGAAGCCCGGGAAGCGCTGGCCGATGGCCGACCGCGACGTGTTGCCTATTCGCTTGTCGACCCGGCCGCCGGTGATCCCGGTGTGTGCGGGGGAGACGTCGACCTGTACCTGGAGCCCTACATGCCCACAACGACCGTCTACGTCATCGGGGCCGGTCACGTCGGCAAGGCCGTGGTCGAGTTGGCCCACTGGTTGGGCTATCGCGTCGTGGTGTGGGACGACCGTCCCGACGAACTGGCCGAGGTCTCGGTGGCTGATGCAGCGATGTCGGGTCCGCTGGCCGACGCGCTGGCGGCCCACCCCATCGATGCCTTCACCCGAGTCGTGGTCGTCACTCGCAACGTGGCCTTGGACGCCTCGTTGTTGCCGTTGCTGTTGGCGACCCCGACCCCGACCATCGGGTTGATGGGCAGTACTCGTCGTTGGGCAACGACCCGTCAGCTGCTGATCGAAGCCGGCATCGACGCTGAACTGTTGGGGAAGATCCGGACCCCGGTCGGTATCGAGATCGGAGCCGAGACGCCCCGAGAGATCGCCGTGTCGATCTTGGCCGAGTTGATCGACGAGCAGCCGGGTAGTCCGTGATGTCTTCGCCCGTGCCGCCTGACGGCCTGTGTGTGATCCGAGGTGGAGGAGACATTGCCACCGGTGTTGCATGGCGGCTGACTCGTGCCGGTTTTCCCGTCGTCGTCACGGAACTGGCGTGGCCTCTGACGGTGCGCAGAACGGTGGCGTTGTCGAGCGCGGTGCACGATGGCGTCATCGACATCGAAGGGATGATCGGTCGACGAGCCGACGACGTCACCGACGCCCTCGACATCACCCGAACGGGTGAGGTGGCGGTACTGGTCTCGCCGTCGCTGCCGCCCGTCGGCGCGGCCGCCGTTGTCGATGCCCGGCTGGCCAAACGCAATCTCGACACGACCTGTGCGGATGCTCCGGTGGTGGTGGGTCTCGGCCCCGGCTTCGAGGCCGGGGTCGACTGCCACGCCGTGATCGAGACCAACCGGGGTCATCATCTGGGTCGAGTGTTGTGGTCGGGATCGGCCGAGGCCAACACCGGCACCCCGGGCCTGGTCGCCGGTGTGGGAGCCGAACGGGTCCTGCGGGCCGCCGGAAGTGGACACCTCCGGTGGGATGCCCGGATCGGCGACACGGTGACGAATCACCAGGTCATCGGCCGCATCGTGGCCGCCGGTCAGCCCGAGCGGTTGTTGATGGCACCGTTTGCCGGGAAGATCCGGGGTCTCATCGCCGAGTCGACGGCCGTCGTGGCCGGACTGAAGGTCGGTGATGTCGACCCCAGGTGCGATATCCCGTGCGACGAGATCTCCGACAAGGCGCTCGCCATCGGCGGGGGAGTGGTGGAGGCCGTGTTGTGGGCGCGACGGTCCGGGACCGACGCATGACCGAGCCGATGTCGATCCATGACGTTGCCCGACACCTGGACCTGGTGCCGTCGACGGGCCGGTCTCGCCATCACCTTGCGTTGGTTGGCGGCGGAGGCAAGACATCGTTGCTGCATGCGCTCGGCGATCAGTTGGTCGGACGGACCGTGTTGACGTGCACCACCAAAATGGGTGCGGACCAGACCCGCGACCGGCGGCTCCTCATCGGTCCCCGTGATCATGAGGTCGTCGAAGCCGCAGTACGCGAACCGGTGCTGGTGTGGCGAGGGGTGGAAGGCTCGAAGGCCCTCGGAGTCGACCCCGAGGATTGCGACCGCTGGTTCGGGTTGGTCGACAACCTCGTGACCGAGGCGGACGGGGCCCGCCGGCGACCGTTCAAGGCACCCAAGCCCTACGAGCCTGTCGTGCCGGCAACGGTGACCACCATGATCTCGGTGATCGGGGTCGACGCTCTCGGGCGGGTGATCGCCGACCAGTGCCACCGTCCGATGCGAGTCGCGGCCTTGGCCGGATGTTCACCGTATGTTCGCCTCACCCCCGAGGCAGCGGCCGTGGTGCTGCTGCACCCCGAGGGCGCTCGGCGGGCTCTGCCTGACAAGGCTCGTCTGGTTGTTGCCATCACGAAGGTGAACGATGCGACTGCGTCGTTCGCTTCGGATCTGGAAGCCGAACTGCAGCAACGCGAACCCGCTCTGACGGTGCTTCGGATCGCCTTCGATCCGATGATCGCCGGGTCCGGGCACTGACCCGGCGCGTGCTCAGCGGAGTGGGTCCGGCAGTGATCGTTGCAGGTACCGGCCATGGCCGGACCGACCCACGAACTCGTGATCGCGGACCACCACCTGGCCTCGGCTCAACACGGTGCGAGTCTTACCGGTGATGGCCATGCCTTCCCATGCCGAGTGGTCCAGTTGCATGTGATGGGTTTCCACCCCGAGGACATGCTCGACGCTCGGGTCATAGATGACCACGTCGGCGTCGGCCCCCGGGGACAGCACCCCCTTGCGCCCCTGGAGACCGAACAGACGGGCCGGGGTGGTGGCGCACAGCTCGACCCATCGGGGCAGGGTGAGTTCGCCGGTCACGACCCCTTGGTACAGCAGATCCATGCGGTGCTCGATGGTCCCGAGCCCGTTGGGAACGTTGCGGAAGTCGTCGATACCGAGCAGCTTCTCCTTGTCGCAGAACGGACAGTGGTCGGTCGATACGACCGACAGGTCGTCGTTTCGTAGACCGGACCACAGCGTCTCCTGGTGGCGGTCGGCTCGGAGTCGCAGCGGTGGTGAGCAGATGTGGCGGATGCCATCGAGCCCGGGCTGATCGAGGTGTTCCTCGAGACTGAGGTGAAGGTACTGCGGGCAGGTCTCGGCGAAGACGTTCCGGCCGCGGTCCCGGGCGTGCATCACCTGTTCGAGGGCCTCGGCCGCCGACAGGTGCACGATGTACAGCGGCGCGCCGGCCACCGCCGCCAACTGGACGGCCCGATGGGTGGCTTCGCCCTCGAGTTCGGGTGGTCGAGTTCGACCGTGCCAGACGGCTCCGATGTTGCCACGGGCCGCCGCTTGTTCCCGCAGGACGTCGATGGCGATGCCATTCTCGGCATGCATCATGATCATGGCGCCGGTCTCGGCCGCCACCTGCATGGCGCGCAAGATCTGGCCGTCGTCGGAGTACCAAGCCCCGGGGTAGGCCATGAACAGCTTGAAGCTGGTGAGTCCTTCGTCGATCAGGGACCGCATGTCGGCGAGCGACTGTTCGTGCACGTCACCCATCGAGAGATGGAAGCCGTAATCGATGCAGCATGCTCCCTCGGCCTCGGCCAGTCGCTCGTCGAGTGCGGCGCGAACCGATGTGCCCTTGAGTTGGCCAGCGAAGTCGATGACCGTGGTCGTGCCGCCGAGTGCAGCAGCCCGAGTGCCGGTCGTGAACGTGTCCGACGAGACGGCCTCTGGACTCATGGGCAGTTGAAGATGGACGTGGACATCGACACCACCGGGGATGACGTAGCAACCGGTGGCGTCGATGATCTCGGCGTCACCGCGGCCGGCGGCCTCGACCAGAGCCGAGTCGGGAGCGGCGATGGCGGAAATGGTGGAGCCTTCCACGATCACATCGCCACGAAAGGAGCCGCTGGCTTCCACGACCGTTCCCCCGGAGATGATGATGGTCATGGACCAAGAAGGTAGTCGGGTCAGCGGCTCGCGGCGGCGAGATCGGGTGACGCTGCCCGAGGCACCAGACCAGAGGCATCCGAGGGAGAGTGGGCGACGTCACGAGCGTTCGAGATGGGAGCGGTCAGTGCCAGATGCCGAAGGTCAGCGGGTTCGACCGTGACCTGGAGTCGGGAAGGCCTCGGCGAGGACTCCAGTGCCAGGAAGGCACCGAGCGCAGGTCCGAGCAGTTCGTAGGCTCGTTGTTCGGTCTCCAGGAGGTCGACGGCGAGCTCGGGTCCGGTGGTCACGGGCCGTAGACCGCGCCGGGCCAGGGTGTGGAGAACCTTGGTGTGGCTGTCGAGCAGCCGGGTCACCGATCCTCCGGGGACGAGATTCACGAACAGACCCTCGGTCGGTGGAATGACGAGGCCGGTGGTGACGAACAGTCGGCCATCTACGAGACGGCTGGCGAACACCACGTTCTTGCCCGCTGGATTTCTGCTCACCACGGCAGTCACGACGCGATTCACGGTTTGGTAGACGTCGACCGATGGCTCACCGTCCTGAGACGTCGAACGGAGCGTGACGACACCGAACAGATCCCGGGACGCCAGGACGGTCCCGGTTTCGGAGTCGGCATCCAAAGGCTCGGGTCGAAGGATGATGCGTTGGCCCAGGTAGTGCTGCAGGTAGGCGTGCGACAACGGGTTCGTGCGCAGGGCAATCCCGAGCCGTGCCGCCAACCAGAGCTGGGTGACCACGATGGCCCACGGACCGGCGATCGCCGGTGACATCCCGGCGACGATCAGGATCGCCACGACGAGCGACGCTGTGACGCCGGCCTCGACGACCAACCGGCGCGCAACGCGGGCCACGAGGTGACGTTGCAACCATCGAGCGTGCCGATCCATGGTGTGATCATCGGCGGTTCACCGGCGTCAGTTGAGAAGCGATGCGATCGGGCAGTCGCAGATTCCCGACCCCGGGCCACGATGACCACTAGAATCTGGCGTGGTCGCCGTCCTCTTCGCTGCTCTGTCCGGGATCTCCTACGGTGCATCGGACTTCGCTGGGGCCTATGCCACCAAGAAGGCTGATGCCGCCCTGATCACCGCTGCGGTCCAGATCGTCAGTTTGCTGAGCTTGGTGGTCATTCTGGTCGCCTTGTCGCCTGGGCAACTGGTCACCACCGATCTCTGGTGGGGTGCACTGGGCGGACTGGGAGCTGCGCTCGGTCTCAGCACGTTCTACCGGGCGTTGGCCATCGGACCCATGTCGACCGCAGCATCCATGACGGCGCTCGTGTCGGCACTGGTTCCCATCCTTGCCGGCCTGGCCTTGGGTGAGGTGCCGGGAACGATCACTCTGATCGGGGTTGCGGTCTCGATCCCGGCCGGGTTGCTGGTTTCCATCGGAGGTGCCCCCGTGCGCCTCGTCTCGCCCGACCTGGGCCCTCGTGATCGAGTCGCGTCCCAGACCGACGCCGGCACCACGCGATTGTTGTCGGTGCTCGCCGGCCTCGGTTTCGGGCTCTTCTTCGTGGCATTGTCCCGAACGTCGGACGACGGGGGCCTCTTTCCGTTGATCGGGGCCCGGGTTGCCTCGATCACCGTGCTCAGCGTGATCATCACGGTTCGGGGGGTCTGGGCCGCCATCGAACGGCGGCACTGGCTCGTCATCGCCATTGCCGGAATCCTCGACTGTGGCGCCAACAGTTTCTACCTGCTGGCCCTCGACTCGGGGAGCTTCACCTGGGTCGCCGCAATCAGTTCGCTGTATCCCGTGAGCACCGTCATCCTGGCTCGTGTGGTGTTGAAGGAACGCATCACTCGGATCCAGGGGTTCGGTCTGGGTCTTGCCGGCGGCGCGCTCACGTTGGTGACCATCGGCGCCACCTGAGAGAGGCGACCGCGGTCAGGCTGTGGCCGCTAGCACTCGATCACTCGGTCTCGAGATCCAATACAACGGGGAGCCGCCCTTCCCCAACACCGCCGATGCCTTCTATCTCGGTATGTACCCCCTCATGATCGTGGGCCTGACCAAGATGGTGCAGCATGTCGCGCCCGGGCGGGACAAGGCCAGCTTCATCGACGCCGGCGTCGTCGGTATCGCCATGTTCGGCATCACCTGGGTGTTGTCCCTCGATGACGTCTTCATGGGCGGCCCCGGCATCGACAGCGCACTGATCGTGTCGCTCACCTACCCGGTGATGGATGTTGCCCTCCTGGCCGTGGCGGCACGGCTGGTGGTGAGCGTTCACCTCAAGCATCTTCCCTTCGCCTTCATCGCGGGGTCCATCGCGTCGCTTGCCATTGCCGATACCGCCTACCAGATCAAACTCGGGAACGGCACGTTCCAGACCGGTCAGTTTCCGGACGCCTTCTGGCTGACGTTCTACGTCGGGTTCGCTCTGGCCGCATTGCACCCGTCGTCGAGGCTCCAGGCCCCGGTGCAGGATGGTCAGGGACGACTCACGGGTACGCAGTTGGCCATCATGTTCTTTGCCACGTTGGCGGTGCCGATGGTTGATTTGTTCTACGGAACCCAGGAAGATCGAGTGGTCACCATCATTGCTTCGGCCTTGCTCTTCCTGCTGATCCTGATTCGAGTCTTCGGCCTGATGAGGACGGTCGAACAGGGCAAGGACCGGTTGCGCCACGACGCCGAGCACGATGCCCTGACCGGCCTGTCGAACCGGGTCCTGTTCGTCGAACGCACGGCCCAGGCGTTGATCGAACGGGGTGACAAGAACGTCGCCGTGCTCTTCATCGACTTGGACGATTTCAAGACGGTGAACGACAGCCTCGGTCATCAGGCCGGCGATGCACTGTTGGCCGAGGTCGCCGAACGGCTGGCCGATGTGGTCCAGGAAGGCGACACCGTCGCTCGTTTCGGTGGTGACGAGTTCGCGGTGCTGCTCGAGTCCGTCGTCGATCGTCGAGATGCCCAGAATGTGGCCCGACGTGCCCTCGAAGTCCTGGGTGAACCCATTGACCTCGGAACCCGTTCGGTGCGCGCCTCGGCCAGCATCGGTATCGCCATGGACACCGAGGGCGAGGCTGACGTCGACGATCTGATGCGCAACGCCGACGTGGCGATGTATCTGTCGAAGTCTCGGGGCAAAGGACGGTTCGAGTTCTTCGAGCCGATCATGCACGAGGAGGCCATCGAACGTCTCGACCTCAAGGCCGATCTCCAGCGGGCGCTCGATGATGGTCAGTTCAGCCTGAACTATCAGCCGATCTTCGACCTGAAGACCGGGAAGGTCGACCTGGTCGAGGCGCTCATCCGTTGGCGCCATCCCGACCGGGGGTCGATCTCACCGGAACGGTTCATTCCCCTCGCCGAGGAGAATGGCATGATCGTGCCGATCGGCAACTGGGTGCTTCGTGAGGCCTGCAAGCAGCTGGCGGCATGGCACAAGATCGTCGGTTGTGAAGACATCAGCATGTCGGTCAACTTGTCGATGCGTCAGCTTCAGGACACGGCGCTGTTGACCAATCTGACCAATGCTCTGGGTGACGCCGGGCTGTCGGGGGACAAGCTGGTGTTGGAGATCACCGAGTCGATGCTGGCGGTCGATGCCGACACCAGCGCTGGGGTGCTCCAGCAACTGAAGACCATCGGCGTCAAGCTCGCCATCGATGACTTCGGGACCGGTTACTCGTCGCTCAGCTACCTGAAGTCGTTTCCGGTCGATGCCATCAAGATCGACCGCTCGTTCATCAACGAACTGCATCGGTCATCGACGTCGTCGGCCCTGGTCGAAGCCGTCGTCAACCTGTCGCAGGCATTGGGTGCCTACACGGCGGCCGAGGGCATCGAGTACGCCGATCAGGCTGGACTGTTGCGGAAACTGGACTGTGATCGTGGCCAGGGCTTCTACTACTGCCGACCGTTGCCGGCGCCGGCACTCACAGCGCTGTTCCGGGAGCATCTCGACGAGCAGGTCGAGCCGCTCGAAGCGTGGCGCAAGCAGTCCGAGGAGGTCAACGAGCGTCAGTTCGATGTTCACGTTCGCGAAGGTTTGATGGAGATTCGCCCGGTCGCCGCTGACCTCGACGAGCTGGTTCGCGATCTGAACATGCCGGTCATGGCGTCATGGGCATGGCTTCAGCACTGGTCGGAGGCCTTCGAACACTGGCTGCCGATCATGGTGGAGGTGCGGGCAGCCGAAACCCAGCAGCTGATGGCATGTGCACTGCTGGCGGTCGAACGTTCGGGGGAGAGCACGCAGGTCGTGGCGATGGGCCATGGAAGTTCTCTCTATGCCGGACTGCCCTCGCGCAACAACGAATCGGCTCGGGCGCTGGCCCACGGCATCGTGGAGGCCATGGACGCCATGTCGGGTGCCTGGGCCATGGACCTCGAGCAGCTTCCGGAGCACGTTCCGGTGCTGGGGTATCTGGTCGAAGCCGTCGAGCAGGGGCAGTTGCTTCCCGAGCTCCGGATTCCGCGTGTGGTCTTCTCGTCGGCCCACACGGTCGAGGACGTTCTCACGAAGAGCAAACGCAAGCAGCTCAAGCGAGCTCGCAGCCGGATCAGCAACGAAGGTCTGGAAATGATCATTGCCTTCGATCGAGGGCGGGCCATCAGCGCCGAGCTGCTCGACGAGGTCGAGGCCGTTCACGTGTCGAGGGATCGGCACGCACGGCGCAACAGTGATCTGGACCGTCCGGCAGAACGGGAATTCTGGCGGCGAGTGGTCGAGGGCGGAACCGGAGACTGGGAAGTCGAGATCGCCACGTTGCGACTCGACGGCGAACTGGCGGCCTACGCCGTCGCCATTCTGGACGGGGAGACCTACCGCATCTACGACGGCCGAATGAGCACCGAGCATCAGCATTACTCGCCCGGTCGAATCATCGAAGCCGCCGCCCTTGGTCGGGCCATCTCCGATCCTCGTTTCACGGTGCTCGACTGGATGTCGGGGATTGCGGCCGAGAAGCTACTGACGGCCAACTTCGCCGAGGGGCGCGCTCGTCTTGTCGCCACGTCCGGCAGTCGAAAGATCTCGAGCCACAAGCGGACGCGGGTCTCGTCCTCCTGAGCCACCGGGACAACGGGTCCGACGGCCCGAGACTCACCCGCGGCCTCGAACCAAAAACGAATTCGCCGACCTGCGACTGCAGGCCGGCGAAGTCCGTGGTGCTCTTGCGCGCTCCCAGGGAGTCGAACCCCAAACCTTCCGACAAGTACTCGGATGCTCTATCCAATTGAGCTAAAAG
>CALACD010000050.1 GCA_937890445.1 uncultured Acidimicrobiia bacterium
CTTTCTTTCACACTTCTCCCTTCGGCAGAACCGGACGCATATCAAATCCGTCGGATGGTTCGGTCTCGATGGTACGGCTGGATTGTTTCACGTTCGAGCGAGCACGTCATGCTGGCAGCGGGTCGGTTTGCAGGTCGTGGCGTCAGGCGATCAATGCTGTCGTGCCGCTACGTAGTTGGCGAACACTATCAGTGTTTCTCGTACTCCCAAAGCAAACGGCAGGTCATCGGCGACCCGGGTTGCCTGGTCCACGAGCTCGTCGATCCTGCGTTCGATCTCGGCCACGGCGCCCGTCCGTTGCAGGATGTCGATGATCGCCAACGTCTGCTCCCGTGAGAGGTCGGGTCGGCCGATTCCATCGAGCGTGCTTCGATCCGATGGCGATGCTCGCTCGACAGCGACGGCCACCAACTCGGTCGGTTTTCCCTCTCGTAGATCGTTGCCGACGGGTTTCCCTACCCGAGCCTCGTCACCCAGGACGCCGAGCAGGTCGTCCCGAAGCTGGAAGGCCTGCCCGGCCGGACGGCCGTAGCGGTCCAACCCCGTCAGCAGGTCGGGTGTCGCCGGTCCGGCCAATGTCGCCCCGAGCTGCAGTGGGCGCACGATGGTGTAGAGCGCCGACTTGAAGGTCGCAACCCGTTGCGCGGTCGCTCGATCGAAGTCACCGGACGCGGCAGATCGCATGTCCAGGTACTGCCCGAGATTCAGTTCGATGCGCAACTGGTTCCAAAGGTCTCGGGTCTGGACACTGGCATCGCCGATCAGCTGATCGGCGTAGACGTGACTCAGGTCCCCGACGAGGATGGCCACACCGTCGCCGTAGCGGCGGGGCTCACCCTTCCACCCCTCGACCTCGAGCCGCTTGGCCTGTTCGACGTGAATGGTCGGTTCGCTCCGCCGCGTGTCGGCGTCATCCATGATGTCGTCGTGGATGAGGGCGAATGCCTGGAGCAGCTCGAAAGATGCGCAGGCGTCGATCGCCGCCGAGTCGTCGCGATCCCCGATCTTCTCGTCCCCGGCTGCCCCGATCCAGGCCCAATAGCAGAACCCGGCCCGGAGTCGCTTGCCGCCCCGGGTGATGCGGGCCAGCTCGTCGACCGCTTCCACCAGGCGAGGGTCGACGGCGGCCCACGTCGCGCGCTGTGTTTCGAAGACCTGCTCCAGTCGGGCGTCGACGAGATCGGCCACGGCCAGGAGGTCGGCCGGCGTGTCGGTCATGACGGCGATGTCTCGATTGGCTCGCCGAGGCGGTCCACGACGTTGGCCACATCGGCCTCCACGGTCTCGAGCCGACCTCGGCAGTGGGCGATCAGGGCCGCGGCACGTTGCACGTTACGTGCCAATTGGTCGACGTCGACTGCGCTCGACTCGAGGTCGGTCAGGATCGCCTCCAACTCGGTCAGGGCTTCGCCGTACTGCAGGTGCTCCACCAACGTCTTCTCCCTCGGTTCCACCACCACCTCGCTCCTGGCTTCGTCCGTGGTCACGCATCGCTCGTTTCGGTCACGGTACTCATGATGCGGCCCCGGGCCAGGGTCGTGACGAGTCCGGTGCCAACAGCCACATCACGACCGGTCCGAACGAGAGTGCCTTCGGTGGTGTGGGTGATGGACCACCCTCGCTCCAGAGCCTTGGCCGGATCGACGGCACTGATTCGCAGCTCGGCGGTCTCCAGTCGATGGCGAGCCCGTTCGAGGGTGCGAGACACGCTCGTCGTCAGCCGTGGTGATGCCAGTTCCAACATCAGGTGGTGGCGTCGTGTGGCCCGGCTGCTCAACCGGTGCAGTCCGGCAGCGGCCAGGCTGATTCGCTGCCGATGCCGGTCGAGATGGTTCTGTGTCAGTAAGACCAGCCTTCGGTGGGCGTCGTCGAGGATGCGGCGATAGTCGTCGACCGCCTGGATGAGGTGCGCGGCACACGCAGTCGGCGTCTTGGTGCTGACGGCGGCGACCGAATCGATCACCGAGGTGTCGATCTCGTGGCCGATGCCGACCATCACCGGGATCGGGCACGCGGCGACGGCCAGGGCGACGTCGCGATGGTCGAAGGCCACCAGATCGGTTCGAGCACCGCCACCCCGAACGATGCACACGACATCCAGATCGCTACGGCGGCCGGCCTCGGTGATGGCGGCGACGAGCTCGCCGACAGCACCATCACCCTGGACTCGCGTGTCGAACCCCACCACGGTGAACGGATGACCCGACTGCTCGAGGTGGGTGAGGAAATCGGCCTCGGCCGCGCTGGCCGCGCTGGTGACCAGCCCGATCCGCAGCGGCAGCACCGGGAACGGAAGCCTGCGATTGGTGTCCAGTACCCCGAGCGCAGCCAATTCGGCCAGGAGCACCGCCTTGGCTGCTTCGAGCTGGCCCAGGGTGAAGGCCGGGTCGATCAGGCTCATGATCAGTTGCACTCGACCCTGTCGGGGGTAGTAGGCGACCTTGCCCCTGATGCGGACCTCGACCCCGTCGTCCATCCGGGTGGCATTGGTCCTGCGCAGAATGGCATTGACCCGTTGCTTGGCGTTGGCGAACAAGGCGACGGGAAGCACCGCTTCGGGACTGCGCCCGAGATCGATGGGGTCGACCAGGTCGAAGTAGACATGGCCGGCAGCCGACCGGGTGATGCCGGACAGAACTCCCCGAACCCACACCTCGTCGGGAAAGGCGTCGTCGACCGTTCGCTCCACCAGGCGGCAGACGTCGAGGACGCTCAGGCTGGGGGCGGGCCCGCGGTCGGCCGCCCTGGGCGCTTCCTCCACGGACGAAACGCTACCGGAACCGAGGGCCCATCCCTGCCAACGCTCTGCGTGGTGACTAACGTCCGGACTCACCGCCCCGCCTGCGCCTGGACGTGATGAGGCCTGTTCTGACCAACAGTCTCGCACTGCCGCCTGAACCCGAGTTCGAGTCCGTTGCCTGATCTGCCCTCCCCCATCGCCAACTTCGAGTTGCCCTTCGATCCACCACTCGCGCCGGTGATCGATCTCGAACCGCTGATCAACCTGGCACCGGGACGTCGATCCGATTCGGCCATCGACGGCATTGCCGTCAGCACGGTGAACCCTGGCAGTGGGCGAGCACACATCATGTACGTCAGTGAGAACCTCGCCGGTCTGCTCGGCTTCCGGCCCGATCAACTACTGGGCAAGGGTCCCGAATCGCTGTTCTCTCCGCGCACGCCGGCGGCGCAACTCGATGCGGTCGCTGAACTGGTCGAACGGGGTCAGCAGGCCGTGGTCCGATTGGAGCTGGCCCACGCCAGTGGTGCCGGGATCCCGGTGCAGGCGTCGTTCCTCGAGTTGCCGTCCTTCTCGGGCGGATGGCCCTACTTCCTGTCGGTCTTTCGTGACCTGTCGGCCGGCATCGTCGAGGACCAGTTGTTGGCCGATCAGTCTGCGATGTTGGACTCCCTGGCCCGAGGCCAGCACATCAGTGAACTGCTCGTCCAGGTCGCATCACGGGTGGAATCCCAGGTCGAGGGTGGGACCTGCTGGATTGCTCTCGCCGACTCCACCGGCCTCTTGGAGCCAACCGTCACGGGGCGGCACGCCCACGACGTGGTCGACGAGACCCTCGCCAATCTCACCCATAGTGGTCATTGGTCCACTCCGAGCTACCACCGTGTCGTCGATCTTCCCGACCGGCTCCAAGTCCGCCTCCGCGAGGCCGACGTCGATGCGCTGTGGATCTATCCGGTGGCCGGGCCCGGTCATGAACGTCGGGGTGTGCTTGCCGTCGCCCACGCAGCTCGCCCGGGCCCTTCGACCAACGAGGTGCGCGTCCTGACCCACATGAGTCAGGTCATCGCGGTTGCCGTCGATCGAAACGTGGCCGAGTCCAGTCTGACTCATCAGGCCCTCCACGACGCGCTCACACAGCTCCCGAACCGTGCCCTCATCATCGACCGACTGGAGCAGGCCGTCGCACGACTCGGACGAGAACGCACCCGTCTGGCCGCGCTGCTGGTCGACGTCGATCGTTTCAAGTCGCTGAACGACACGTGGGGGCCCGATGTGGGCGACGAGGTGCTGATCGAGGTCTCTCGGCGGTTGCGGCGCTCGGTTCGGCTGGGCGACACGGTCGGACGTATCGGGGGAGATCAGTTCCTCGTGTTGTGCGTCGCCAACGGCGAGGGTGACGCAGAGGCCATGGCCGAACGGATCGTCTCGTCGGTGAGCGCCCCCGTCGTGCTGACCTCGGGCGACGAGATCCGCATCACCTCGTCGGTCGGTGTCGTCCTGATCGACGAGCCCGGGCAGTCGCCGGCCGTCGTGATCAGCAACGCCGAGTCGGCACTGGCCAGCGCGATCGCAGCGGGTCGGAGCCGCTACGCCGTCTACGAGAAGGGCCTCCAGCAACAGGTGGTCGTCCGCCACGAGGTCGAACAGGCGTTGCACATCGCCATCACCGACGACGAGCTGGTGGTCCACTATCAGCCACTGGTCGACATCGCCACCGGTCGGATGGTCGGAGCCGAGGCCCTGATCCGATGGGAGCGTCCCGGCTTCGGTCTGTTGCCGCCGAGCGACTTCATCGAGATCGCCGAGGACACGGGGCTGATCGTGCCTCTCGGGGCCTGGGTCATCGACGAGGTCTGCCACCGTCTGGCCGACTGGCCGGTCGGGACCGATGGCCAGCGCCCGACTATCTCGGTCAACCTCTCGGCACGCCAGTTGGGTGACCCGTCACTGATCCCGACCATCCTCGGAGCCCTCGACCGACACGGAGTCTCCACCGAGGACATCGGCTTCGAGGTGACCGAGTCGATGCGAGTCGAAGATGTCGAAGCTGCGTCGATCACGCTCAAGCGGTTGGCAGCCCTCGGCTGCAAGCTGTCGATCGACGATTTCGGCATCGGCTACGCCACGCTCGACTACCTTCGCCGCTTCTCGATGGCCGACACGATCAAGATCGATCGGTCGTTCGTCGACGGACTCGGAACATCGCGGGAGGACACCGCAATCGTGACCGCGTCGTTGGCTCTCGCCGCCTCACTCGGGTTGTCGGTGGTGGCCGAAGGCGTCGAAACCGTCGCGCAGTACGGCTTGCTGGGCGATCTGGGCTGTGATCTCGCTCAGGGCTACCTGATGAGCAAGCCGGTACCGCTGGACGAAGCCCACGATCTGTGGTCTCGGCGGCAGTTGATCCTGCCCCCGAGCACGATCTCCTGATCAACCGCGGTCGAGCAACGCCTCGACGGCGGTTCGGGCCGAGCGCGCGGCGGCATGCACCGAACCCCAATCCTCACCGTCGGTGTAGGCCTCCCCTGCGAAATGGAGACGTGGACCGGCCGGCTGGCCGAGCGTCCGGACATCGGTCCAATCCGCGCCGTCCGCCAGGTAGGCCTGGCGGACGAACGGCTCGGCGCTCCAGTCCTGGGCGACGTGTTGGATGTAGGACGGTGTCGCCGCGCCATCGAAGATGGTGTCGAGCTCGGCGAGGATGAAGTCGCGTTGCTCGTCGCCCGATCGCTCCTGGTAGGCCACGGCCTGGGCCCCGACAGCGAAGAGACCCAACACATGGGACTCGGTGACCTGTCCATAGGCCGCGTCGTAGTACGCGCGCTGACCGGCCTCGGTCTCGCTGTCGGGAAACTCGGTGAACGTGGGATAGAACGGTTCAGCGAACTCGAGGAAGACCTTGATCCCACCCCACACGTCGACGTTGTCGATGGCCGCCCGTTTCGATTCCGAGAGCTCCGGCACGAAGGAGATGTCGCCGTCGCGTAGGACGGTCACCGGTACGGTGACGATCACGGCATCGGCCACGTGGATCGTCCCCCTGGCATCGGTCACGATCACACCGTCACCCGAGTGGTCGATGGTGACGACCGCGGTGTCGTAGACGATCCGATCGGCGATGCCCGGAAGGACGTACTGGTCGAAGAAGTCGAGCCAGGTGGCACCGACGAACTTGAGATCGGTGGAAGCTCCGATCGGTTCGATGGTGAGTTCGCCGTCGAACGTGCCGACGGGATCGCTCGGGGCATAGGACGCCAGTTCGGTGTCGATGGCAACGTCCCCGTCGTTGACGATCTCGGCCAGGGTGTTCGGGTCGGCGTGCAGCCACTCGCCGCCCAGCGGGATCGGGAAATCGACGAAGTCGACGGTGCGCTTGATGCGCCCGCCGTGGGTTGGTCCGGCCTCGAGAACCTGGACGTCGACCCCGCGTTGCGTGAGGAGGTGGGCTGCGGTCAACCCGGCAGCGCCGGCCCCCACGATCACGACCGTCGTGGCTGCGTCCGACGCTGCATCGTCACCGCAGCCGGCGACCGCCAATCCGACCCCGAGGAGGCTGCACAGGCTCAGGAAATCGCGACGGCGCACCGG
>CALACD010000051.1 GCA_937890445.1 uncultured Acidimicrobiia bacterium
AAGGCGCTACGTGAGGTCGTCACACGCGCAAACGTTGCCTGACGCGGCACTAGATGAGCGGCGTCCCCGGATCGAGTCCCAGAAGCGTCCGGCCGTACGTTTCCAGGTTGCCGTCGAGGTCGATGATGGCGTGGTGACAAGCCGTGGTCACATCCCGGTAGCGAGCCTGGAGCTCGCTGTCGTCGTACACACTGTGGGCTCCGGAGGCAGCGAAGAGGCGGTCGACCGATCGACGGACGAGTTCGACGGCGTAGGCAGCGTGGAACTTGAGTTCAGCCCGCTCCTCGATGTCCAATCGGTCGCCGGTCGATCCGACGCGGTCGCCTCGATCGGCTGCAGCTCTGATCAACTCGCGCGCGATGTCGAGTTCGACTCTCGATTCGCCGATACGCATCTGGGTGCCGACCTTGGCAGCATTCGAGGAGCCGGTGTAGACCTCGGTTCGGGTCGATGTTCGTGTGCGATAGGCGTCGTACGCGGCGGCGCCGATGCCGACGACGGCCGCCGCCAGCTGGATCGACAGACACACGAGCACGGGCAGCCGGTTGAGTCGGGTTGGGTGCCGTTCCCCGTGCGGGCTCATCCCGTCGAACAGAATCTGGGAGCTCATTGCGAAGTCGGCGGGAACGAAGAGGTCCTCGGCGACGAGGTCCTTCGAACCAGTGCCTCGCAGCCCGAGGACGTGCCAGGTGTCGTCGACTGCCACGTCGGTCTTGGGCACGAGCACGTGAATGGGCCCGCCGGGGTTGGAGTCGCTGCGCTTGGCTCTGGCGCCGAGCATCAACCAGTTGCCATGGTCGACGCCACTTGCGAACTGCCAGCGACCGTTGAGCAGCCAGCCCTCCCCAACCTGCTCGGCCTTTCCTTGCGACGCCAGGGTGCCTGGGACGACATCGCTCCGATCGCCGAACACGGCGTGCTGGCACTCCTCGGGGAAGCTCCCAGCGACCCAGGCGTGCGCGTTGGACACCATCTGGACCCAGCCTGCCGCCGGATCTGCGGCCGCCACTTCGAAGAGCGTCTCCACCTGGGCCCGTAGTCCTGCCTCCAGTCCACCATGGGTCACCGGCGTCAGAATCCGGAACAGACCGGCATCGGTCATGGCGGCGATCGACTCGGGGGCCACCCGTCGTCCTCGCTCGGACTCCGGCGCCCTGCTGCGGAGCTGGGCCCCGAGGGACTGGGCGGTGGCGATCAACGGCGCGATATCGAGAGGGATCGATGACATCTGCGCACTATGGCGCACGGATTCGTGAGATGCTCGGCCCAGATCGGGTATCGAACTCACGTTCGTTGTGACGCGGGAAGGCCGAGGGTCACGAACCCGGCGCCGGGGTGAGCACCGATTCGGGCACGTCCTGCGTGCGAAGCAGGAGCCAGGCCACCGAGCCGAGGATGATCGCACCACCGATCAACGTCGCCGTGGTCGGGGCCTCGCCGGGCCAGATCCAGACCCACAGAGGCGCCAGCACCACCTCTGTCATCAGCAGCAACGGAACCTTCGCGGCAGCGACCGACCGATGACCGAGGTTGAACAGCGGCAGCCCGAATCCGAGAGCGAGTCCACCCGAGATGCAGGCCATCGTGGCGTCATGGAGGCTGATCACGAGGCTGCCCTGTGTCAACGCCACCACGCTCGAGACGAGGCCGAGTGACCCCCCGGCGATCAGGGTCGGAACCACGGGGTCCACTCCTGAAGCCGAACGCATCAGGACGCTGAACAACCCGATCGTGACGGGCAGCATGGCGGCGAACAGGAGGCCGGACCACGCACCGACCTGGACCCCGGCGCTGACCGTGACTATCACCCCCAGCGCAGTCACTCCAGTGGCGACCGCGGTCGGGCGCGACACGGCTTCGCGCAACCAGAGCCAACCGATCAGCGCGGCGAAGACCGGCGACGCGGCCAAGAGGAACAGCGTCGTTGCGGCCGTGGTGCGCGACAACGCCAAGATGTACAGCATCGAGGTGGACCCGAGAACGAGTCCGGCCAACCAGACCGTTCGCGTGACGCCGGAGAAATCGACCGGCCGTCCCTTGCGTCGGAGCAGGATCAGGATGACCATTGCGAGCGTCGTCGAGCCACCCCGGTAGGCGAGGAACTGGAAGTCGCTCGCGTTCTGGACTGCTGCCAGGGCGATCGCGGTGAGACTGAACAGCACACCCGAAGACACGACCAGGGTCGCCCCTTGACGCTCGGTCAGATCACCAACGCCGACAAACGCATCCCGAACGGCCCTCAGCACGGTGGAACACTAGGTGATGGGGCGACCGGCTCCTCGTCTTTCGCCCTCAGCAACGTGACCGGACCACGGGTCGACGGCGCGGCCACCGGAGAACGCCGTTTCCCACCGCATCGACGGCGGCGCCGTCGTCCGATCAGTCGGCCCAGTCGAGTCGGTACCCCAGGTCGTGTCCGGCCTGGTCGGAGTAGTCCTGGATGGACTTGCGGGCAAGCTTGAGCGTGACCGCCGCCGGCAGCAGACCGCTGACCCGACCGAACAGGGTGCGGGTCTCGCCGACCGGCGAGGTCCTCGAGGGGGGGAACGTCACCTCGACCCGAGCCTGGCGTTGTCCGGCGCGGTCCAGCAGGCTCGAGAGCGTTTCGAACATCTGCATCAGTGGATCAGCGCGGTGTGCCGACCAGTTCGCCGGGGGCATGAAGTCGACGAAGTGCATCAGGTGGTAATTCAGGTTGATCCAGAAGTTGTCGGCATCGATGGTGAGCGGCTCGTTGTCGATCACCCGAAAGCAGTGCAGTGCCTCGAGGTGGCGGACCCGATGCATGTTTGCTTCGAGTTCGGCGAGCAGGTCATGGTTGTAGAGCAACCGCAGGATCGACGGGAACGTCTCGACGTGCATGGCTTCGAAGTCGGTGAGCAGCGCCTTGAGCTTCGGAATCTTGCCGGCATCCATGGCGAACGTGTTCGTCGCGGTGCCGAGGACCGAGTGGAGAAGGGCGACCTTCGGCGAGTGCGGGCGATAGTGGTGGGCTGCGTAGTCGTGACAGAACACGAGGTGCTCGAGAAAGGTCCCGTCGGCGTGCTCCATGCTGAAGTCGCACTCCTCGATCATGAAGTCGACGAGCCGTCGATCGATCGTGGGCGCAGGACGGGCCGATTCGGCCTCGTCATAGGCCGCCTCGATCGCTGTGGTCGCAGCGTCATCCCACCGCGCTTCGGTCGCCAGTTTCTCCTGCATGAACCTTCGGGCAAGACCGGTCAGACCGCAGAAGATCGTCCGACTCATGTCGAAGTCGGCCATCCGTTCCACCCGCAACCGGCCGGCGTGGTCGAACGCCCCACCCTGGGTGATTGCTGCCTTGCGTTGTGGACTCAGCGTCGGCGTGAGTTCAGCGTGGTCGGCGCTCGCGTTCGTGGTCATGGGTTCTCCGTTCGGTTCTCGGGCATCACGGACTGCTGCCGAGCCATCTCGTCTCTCTTGGACTCCTGGTCCTGTCCGATGCACTTCCGACCGACCGTAGTGCACGGGCACCGGCGTCTTCTCTCGCAGCACCGGCGTCGACGTCGGCGGTGGTCCTCATCGTCGGACTCCACGCCTTGGCGTCGTCGCAGGTTGGAGGTACCCGAGGTCGCGATGGAGGGCTGGCGAGGATTGGGCAGACGGGTGAGAATGGCCGGCAATGACCAGTTTCGGGCCCCTCGGCGGGGACGTCCTCTATCTCGGCGTCTCGGCGGTCCCGGGCGCCGATAGAACGATCGACCGAATCCGCGAGGAGCAAGCGGCAGGGTGGGAGGTGTGCCTGCTCGCCACCGAGCGAGCACTCTTCTGGTTCGACGCCGCGGAGGCAGAAGTGATCACGGGCCACCCGATTCAGAGCCGCATGCGTCACTACGGCGAGCCACTGTTCGAGCCGCTCGGCAACGCAATGGTCATCGCACCCGCCGGCTTCAACACGATCAACAAGATCGCGCTGGGTCTGGCGGATGACATGGTGAGCGGGTTGGCCTGTGAAGCAATCGCCCGCCGCGTGCCGCTCACCATCGAACCGCAGATGAGCGACGGCTTCTCGCTTCACCCCGCGTTCGCCGACGCGGTCTCTCGACTGCTCGAAGCCGGGGTCCACTTCGTCTGGCACGATCCCACGATCAGGCCCGCCGGTCTCTGAACCCAACGCCGGTCTCTGAACCCAGCGTTGGTGGGGACGCCTCGGCCGTCCCGATTCCCCGCTCGCTTCAGCTGGCGAGATCGAGAATCTCTCGTAGACCCGAAGCGTCGGCAACGCGTACGTTGCTGCGTGCCGAAGCTTCGGAAGCGGCGTGGTGAGCAATGCCATCGAACGATGCGCTCGTGATTCCAACCTCGTCGAGACGGGCCGGGAGGCCGAGCGCCGCGATGGTCTGTTCGATGTGATCGATCAGACCGGTTGCGTCCCCGACGCCAAGACGGTGGGCGATCCTGTCGAGCACGGGGCGGGCCGCGTCGCCGTTCCACCGCAGCACGTGTGGCAACACGATGGTGCTCGCCTCGCCGTGGGGAACGCCGGCCCCGCCACCGAGTTGATGACGCAACGCAGCGGTCGCCCCGACACCGACGTTGTGAAGGTTGCTCAGCGTCATGTGTGCTGCCTCGAGGCAGCGCTGGCGGGCATCGGCATCATCGTGGAACGCAAGGTCTGCGAGCAGGATCTGGAGGGCGTCGAGCAGCAGGGCATCGGTGAATCGGGTCGCCCGGGCCGACAGCATTCCCTCGATGCAGTCGGCAACGAGTTTCATACCCGTTCCCGCCCACAGCCGCCTGGGGGTGTACTCGCCGAGGTCCCCATCGAGGATGACCGTACTCGGCGCGAGCGAAGCCCCGAAGTAGATCTCCTTCACCCCACGCTCGGTGTCGGTGATGCCCGCAGCGGCGGTGAACTCGGCGGCGGACAGCGTGGTGGGCATGGCGACGTGCGCAAGAGCGGGCGATCGTAGCGGACCTCGTGACCGCAGCGCATCGAAGTCGCGGCCGCCGGCCAGCACCAGCGCAACCCCCTTGGTGAGATCGACGACCGAGGAGCCGCCCAACGACACCAACACCTCGGCCGAGGCGGCCGCATCGGCTGCTTCGAGGACGGTCTGCTCGGGCGTGTGTGCTCGGGCCCGAGTGAAGGTCGTCACCTTGTCGACCCCGATGGCGGTGACGATGCGGTCCAGCAGCGGTGATGCCGCCACCGATGGGGTCGTCACCACTGCGACCAGCGACGCATCCAACCGCTCGATGACCCCCGACACCTCGTCGGCCGCTCCCCTACCGGCGATGACTGCCTCGTTGGCAGCGCGTCTGATGGTGCGAACGCCGGTCACTGCGATCTCCTCTGCCGAGAATCGGCGGCTGTCAGTACGACCCGCCGAGTTTGGAATGGTCCCACGACATGGTCTTGTCCGCCACCACTCGCACCACCGCCCGCTTCGGGGCCGACGCCCGGGCGTCCTCGGGCAGACCGCCGTAGCGCTGCGCCATCGAGTCAGCGAGAGCGATCACCGCATCCTCGTCGTGGATGAGCTCACCCCGCCCCTGGATCGAGACACCCTTCAACTCGGGATACACGAGGCCGGTGTCGACCAGCATCGAGATCGACGGGTCTCGCTCGAGGTTCTTCGTCTTCTGGGCCTTCTTGTAGGTCCAGAATGCCGGCACCCCATCGAGAAAGCCGTAGTTCATGGCGACGAGGTGCACCGTGTTCGGCGCTCCGCCCGGCCGTTTCGGTCCGATGGTGCCAATGGTGCAGAGGTGCGGCTCGGCCAAGAAGGAGGCAATCTCGTCTTCGGTCATTCGAACCTGGTCACGTCTCGACATCCACCGAGTCTAGCGGTGGCCCCGAACGGGCGCCCTGGCCCTGGTATCGCCGGAAGCGCTAGATGCTCAGGTCGAGCAGGTTGTAGTCGCGGATCTGGTCCCGGGCTTCGGCGTTCCACGAGAACGTCCGGCCTGCGAGGGGCTCGTAGCGGAACGGTGTCTCCTGGGGCCGGTGTTGGCTACGGGCGGCGATTGCCCAACCAATCATCTCCGACCGTTTGGCCACCCGCTCGGTGTCCAGCGGTCCGACCATTCCGTGGATGCCGGCTCCGGTGGCTCCGATGACGGACGATCGCCGGTGGAAGCCCAGATTGAAGGTCACTCGTGGCTCGGAGCTGGTGTTGGCGAACGAGCCGTGGATGGCTTGGCGGTTCACGATGGCTACATCGCCGGGGGCGCACACCAACGGCACCGCCTCGGGGAGACGCTGACTCTGCGCCGCTGCCGCCATCGCTGCCAGATCGACGTGACGCTGTTTGTGGGTCCCGGGCAACACCCACACACCGTTCTCGGGTTCGCAGCCGTAGAGCTGGGCCATGAAGTTGTAGCCATGGGTGCCCTGATCCCAGTCCGGTGATTCCCAGTGGGTGACGCCGTCACGATGCCAGGCGACGGACGGGCCGACGCCGGGCTCCTTGATGAAGATGGCCTCGTTGAACGGCACGAAGTCGTCTCCGTTGAGGGCGGCCGTGATCCCCAGCAGGTCGGGATGGCCGTAGAGGCGCAGATGAGCGTCGCAGAACTGCAGGGTTCCCAGAACGACGTACACCACCTCGTCGGGCGCGCCGTCGGCCAGGCCCGGCTCGTGCATCTTGACGGGGTGTCGGCCGTGGTTTGCCGCTGTTCCACCCAGCGGGTCGCCCAACGCTCGTCCCCACTGCACGGTGCGAGCCTGGAGTCCCACACCGATGGCCGGGTTGCCGTCGAGGTCGACGTCGGACCCCTTGTGGCTCGGCAGTCGCCGACGGAAGTCCTCGAAACCGGCCCGAAGGTCCTCGAGTTCGTCCTCGTCGATGAGTCCCTCGAAGACGTAGAAACCTGTGCGCCAATATGCCTCGACGATCTCGGGGTGCAGCGCCCGCTCACCGACGAACCTGACCGGTCCTCGATTGCCGTACTCGAGCGCTCGCCGCCGGCCGTCCGCACAGTACGCCGCGAGTGCATCCAACTCTTCATCGATTGCCATGCTCATGCTCCATGTTGGCTGACAGGGCGAGGCCGCACCAAGCGAGCAGGAGGGAAACGGGATTACGGTTGCGACCAGCCCGGATCTGGGACCGGTCCGTCATCTGCCAAGGAGGGCAAGCATGTATCTCGAGTTCACTCCCCTGCCCGATGCGCCTCTTGGCGCGCTCGTCCGAGGTTGGAACCCAGCGGTATCGATCGACGACGAGCACCAGCGCCAGATCCTGGATGCGCTGCAGCGCTACCGGGTGCTGGTCTTTCGGGGTCAGCCTCAGCCGACCGACGACGAACTGGTGCGGTTCGTCGAACGTTTCGGCCAGCCGATCAAGGGTTCCGAGTGGTTTCGCAACGCGGGCGAACTGCCCGAGATCCTGCCGGTGACCAACATCCGTGGGAAGGATGGCACCCGACTGGGTGTCGAGGGGGCCACCGACCTCGAGTGGCACGCGGACTACTCCTACGTGGCCACGCCCGGCAAGATCAGCTTTCTCAACGCGGTGGAACTGCCGGCCGATCCGCCGCGGACCTACTTCACCGACATGTACCGAGCGTTCGCAACGTTGGGCGCCGATCTCCAGGAACGGCTCCGTGGTCTGCGGGCCACGCACAGCATCACCGACTACATGGCTGAACCCGAACAGGGATTCGCCGCGAAGGTTGCCCGGGACGATGCACTCGGCGTCGACCGGCCCGAGGTTCCCGAAGCCGAGCATCCGGTGGTGGTCCGACATCCGGACACCGGCGACGAGATCCTCTACGTCTCCCGAGGCATCACCCGCCGGATCGTCAGCATGGAACGCGCCGAGAGCAGCGCGTTGCTGAAGCAGCTCCACCTTCATGCGACCTGTCCTGATCAGGTCTACGCCCATGACTGGGAAGTAGGCGACCTCATCATGTTCGACACGCTCGGGACCATGCACCGCCGCGACTCCTGGGATCCGTCGCAGCGTCGACTCATGCGCCAACTCAGCACCGCCACCGCCATCTGACCCGTGAGCGACGTCTACCGCACCCCCGATCATCGGTTCGAACAGCTCGACGACTTCTCGTATTCACCGAACTACCTGGAGGATCTTCCGGGGTACGAGGGCCTGCGGATGCACTACCTCGACGAGGGGCCTGCCCACGCGGCGCGCACGTACGTTTGTCTTCATGGCGAGCCGTCGTGGAGCTATCTCTACCGCAAGATGATCCCGATCTTCGTCGAAGCGGGCAGTCGGGTGATCGCCCCAGATCTGTTCGGCTTCGGACGCTCGGACAAACCAACCGACGATGTCTTCAGCTTCGACTTCCACCGCAGCAGCCTCCTTCGTCTCGTCGAGCGACTCGATCTCCGGGACATCACCATCGTCTGCCAGGACTGGGGAGGCATGCTCGGCCTCACCCTGCCCCTCGATCTCACGGACCGAGTCACCGGAGTCATCGCCATGAACACCATGTTGGTGACCGGCGAGATGCCGATGCCCCCGGCGTTCCGGGCATGGGAAGAATGGGCAGCCGACCACCCGGACATGGACATCGGCGACGCGATGCAGTTCATCGACCACACCATCGCCCCGGCCGTACTCGACGCCTACCGGGCTCCGTTCCCCGACCAGCGCAGCAAGGCCGGCCCCCGAACGTTTCCGACGCTGGTGCCCACCACACCGGATATGCCCGGGGCTGACACGGCCCGACGGGCCATCGCCTGGTGGCAGAACGAATGGACGGGCGATTCCCTGGTCGCCTGTGGTCTGCACGACAGAATCCTCACACTTCCGGCCATGCAGATGGTCGCCGGGTGGATCAGCGGATGCCCGCCGGTGCTCGAGATACCCGAAGCCGGACATTTCTGCCAGGAACACGGAGAGGCGGTGGCCGAGAAGTACCTCGAGCTGTATCGGCGATGATCGCAAGAACGGCGAACTCGCAACAGCCGATGCAATGGTCGGCGCGACGGAGTCGTCGGTAGGGTGGCCGCTTCTCAGCGGGCCGAGCCGGGTTCACCTTCGACGAGTACACCCTGTGCCAGGAGATCGTCGATCTCGGCATCGGCGAGACCAGCTTCGGACAGCACCTTGCGGTTGTGTTCCCCCAGCAAGGGTGCTCGCCACTCGACCTGCTCGGGCTGAGCACTGAACTTGAACGGGAACCCGGGAGCCGGAATCTGCCCCAGCACCGGATCATCTATCCATCGGATCATGTGCCTCGACTCGAAGTGGGGATGGCCGATCGCTTCGACCGGCGGCATCACCCGACACGCCGGCACCCGGAACCGGTCCAACGCCTCGACGACCTTCTCGTCACTCCCGAACCCGGCCATCCACGCTTCGATGATCGGCACCAACTCGTCGCGCCGAGCCGTCCGGTCCTCCATCAGCGCATAACGCGGGTCGTCAATGAGGTCTTCACGTCCGAGGGCACGACACACATTGGGCCATTGTCGGTGAAGGGCGAGGACCGTGATCCATCCTTGAGGCCCTTTGAAGTTGCCGGCCGGGAACACCAGTTGATGGTGCACCCCGTACCGTTCGGCGGTGTACGCACCGTCGGACAGGTGATGGGCCTGCAGTGCGGTGTCGAGAAAGTGGAAGAGACAATCGGTCATGGCCAGGTCGATGAACTGGCCCTGACCCGTCCGTTCGCGATGCAGCAACGCGAACCCGAGCGCAGCGAATCCGTGAACCGCGGCATTGCCATCTCCCAACGCCGCCCACTGGATGGCTGGCGCACTGTCGGGCTCCCCTGCCATGTACATGAGGCCTGATGCAGCCTGGGCCACATAGTCGAAGCCGGGCTTGTCGGCCCACGGACTGTCGCGCCCGAACGCCGAGATCGAGAGATAGATCAATCCGGGGTTGCCGCCCTTCAAGGTTTCGTAGTCGAGTCCGCGCGTGGCGAGGGTCTCGGCGGTGCCGAAGTTCTCCACCACGATGTCGACACCGCGGGCCAGACGCTTGATCAGCCCGAGTCCCTCGTCGGTGGACCAGTCGATGCAAACGCTCTGCTTCCCCGTGTTGTGTTGCACGAAGAAGCCGCTCCGCCCGTTTCGGACCCACGGCAACAATCGGGAGCCGTCGCCATCGGGCGCCAGCTCGATCTTGATCACTTCGGCATCGAGCTCGGCCAAGAGCCGAGTGACGCCCGGTCCGGCCAGATACTGGGTCAGATCGAGGACCCGGTAACCGGTGAGCATGCCGGCGGTCGCATCCGTTGATCGGCCGCCGCTCGCCTCGGGACCGCTCACTGCGAGCTCCTGGTCACCCAGCGGGGCTTGCGCACGTCCTCATGCCGAGGCACGGAACACGATCGCTCGTTGTCTTCCTGAGTCACTGTTGGGTCCACCTCTCGCCGGCGTCCATGAGGTGCACCACTCCCATCTACCCTAACCACCATGACCCACCCCACTCCACGCGAGACGGTGACCCGCTATCTCGATGTCTTGTACAACCAGCGTCGGCTCGACCTCATCCCTGCGCTGATCGCCGACCCCACGTGGCGCCACCACGCGGGCGAGGTCAAACAGCTCTCCCTCGAAGAATCTGTGGCCCGACTCGAAGCCACGCTCGAACTCTGTCCGGTGCTGCGCTTCGACATCGCCCTCCTGCACGAGGGCGGCGACATGGTCACGGTTGCCTGGAACGGTGCCAGCACCCAGACGAACGGCACGTCGTACACCTACTGCGGTATCGAGATCTTCCGGGTCGTCGACGGCCAGATCGTCGAAATCTGGAACAGCCGCGAAACCGGCGGCCATTGGGAACCGCCCCAGACGGTGACCGCCTCTGCGCTGTCGAGATGACCGGTCCGGATTCCAGCATGCGGACGCGCCTGGCGTCGTGGCTGAGCGAATGCACGGGAAGGATGATCGCTGCACACGACCTGCGCATCGATCGCCCCTCGGGCGGAGGATGGTCGAACGAGACATGGATCGTGACCACCGGGGGACAGCGCCACCAGCGCGTGGTCGTGCGCCTCCAGCCCGACCAGGCGTCCATGTTCCCCACCTACGACCTCAGCCGCCAGCTCGCCTGTCTCGACGTCCTCGCCGACAACCCCGATGTTCCCTCGCCACGCGTGCTCGGAGCCGACCCCGAGGGCACCCGACTGGGTCGACCGGCCTTCGTCATGGAGCACGTAGCCGGCCGGGTCCCGCGCGATGACAGTCCCACCTTTGCTGAGTCGGGATGGCTGGCCGAGGCAGAACCAGCCGACCAGCGCCGATTCCACACATCACTGCTCGATGCCATTGCCGCCATCCACGAGGTGAAAACCGACCGGCTCCCTTCCTTGGCCCTTCCTGCGGGCGGCTCCAGCAACACCGCAGCCGTCCGGACCCTGGTCGATCTGTGGAACTGGGACCGGGGCGACCTCTGGCCCCGACCGATCGACGACGCCCTCCGTCGCCTCGAATCCGGGTTGCCGGTGCCGACCAGCGAGGTGCTGCTCTGGGGCGATGCCCGTCCGGCCAATGTTGTCGTCGCCGACGACGGCTTCGAGCCGGTGGCCTTGCTCGATTGGGAGCTGGCCACCATCGGCAGCCCCGAACAGGATCTCACCTGGCTGATGGAGATGAATTGGATGAGGATCGAAGGCGCCGGGCTCGATCCGCTCCCCGGCTTTCTCCCCGATGACGTAGCCATCGCCCACTACGAGAACCGGACCGGTCGTTCCCTCCATCATCTGGGCTGGTACCGCTACCTGGCTGCGGTGAGGGTGGCCGTACTGATGCATCGCTACCTCCGGGCCATGGTCCATGCCGGACGTCTCCCGGCCGACCACAAGCTCTTCGGAAGCACGGTGGCGTCCCGACGCCTGAACGACCTGGGGATCGGGTAGAAGACTCGACGAACGCGCCGTCCAACGAGGCCGGGGACCGGTCCGCGCTCAGGTTTCCTCGCGCCAATCGAGCGGACGCAGATCACCGAATGCCAGGCGTATCTCGTCGATTCCGAGATCGCTGTCGGCCACCTCGACCACATCGATCGGCTCGGGCTCTCGATGAAGCACTCGGGCCACCCCGAGCATGGCCGCCATCAGGATCGAGCCACCATGCAGCGGTGGACGTTCCGGTCTCGAGGACGTTTCGTCGCCCCGCATCGACCGGTCAACCAAGGTCGGCGGTGCGCACGAGGCGTCCGGGACGCTCGCCGGTATCGACGTCATTGGCCCGGGTCTGGACACCGGCGACGAAGGTGGCGAGGTAGCCCTCGACCTGCTGCAGGTAGCGGACGCCGCCCGACGGCAGATCAGCGTGAGCAACGGGGCGATGAACGTTCAGGTTCTCGAAATCGATCACGTTGATGTCGGCCCGTTTGCCGACGGCCAGCTGCCCACGGTCCCCGAACCCATAGAGCTGGGCATTGCGCAGCGTCTGTTTGTGGACCATGAACTCCAACGGAATGCGTTCACCGCGTGTGCGGTCCCGAACCCAGTGGGTCAGCTGCGTGGTGGGAACCGAACCGTCACAGATGAGTCTCACGTGAGCACCGGCATCACCCAAACCGGTGATGGTGCAGGGGTCGAGGAGCATTTGGCGCAGGTCCTCCATGTCACCGTGCACATAGCCGGCACCCGGAAGCGCAGCAATGTTCGTGCCGTCACCCTCGGCGAGGAAGTCGTACATCACCTCTTCCAACGTCACTCCCCGTTCGGCCGCCAACGCAGCGAAGCTCTGCGTCGGCGATGGCTCGTAGTCGACGATGTCATCGAGGGGAAACGACCGCCCGATGGCCGACCGGAGCAACCGGTAGAGATTCTCCATCGAGCCGGCCTGTTCCACGTCGACGTCGGCGTCGCTCAGGATTGCCGCCCTGATCTCGGGCTCACGCATCGCTGCGGCCCGCTCCGCCAACGGCAAGTGGACCAGATCCAGATAGGTACGACGACGACTGAAGGGGTGGTAGCCGGCCAGGCCCGACAGGAACCCGGCGAATCGAGAGGCGACCTGAGGGTAGAGGTGGGCGCCGGTCTCGTTCATCTGACGGGCGAAGGCCAACGCTCCCCTCCATGCATCGGGGGCCTCGGCATGCTGGATCGTGGTGAAGGTGACGGGTTGGCCGGTCTTCTTCGAGATGTCGGCCAACAGTGCCAGTTCATGCTCCTCGGAGAACCGTTCGCCACCATAGATGCCCATGTTGCCGATCGATTCCGACGTGATCGCCTCGAAAACGCCCCCACCGCCGTCAGCCATGCCTTGCACCAGTTCGAGCAGTTCCTCGGAAGCGGCGTACGTTCCGGGAATCGGCGCACCGGAGATCGAACGATGGAAGACGGTACGCGAGGTGGTGAAGCCGACCGCCCCGGCCCGTGTCGCTTCGGCAACCAGTTGCCGCATCTGGGCGATGTCGGCCTCGGTGGCATCGTCGTTGGAGAGGCCGCGTTCGCCCATGACGGCGAAGCGCAGAGCGGAATGCGGCACCTGGGCCGCGATGTCCATGGCGTAGGACCGGGCGCTCAAGAAGTCCAGATAGTCGGGAAAGGTCGACCATGCACCCCAGGGAATGCCCTCGTGGAGGGCGGTACCCGGGATGTCCTCGACGCCTTCCATCATGTCGATGAGCACGTCTTGGCCTCCGGGGGGACAAGGCGCGAACCCGACACCGCAGTTGCCCATGACCAGCGTCGTCACACCGTTGCTGAACGAAGGGTCGAGTTCATCGTCCCAGGTCGCTTGTCCATCGAAGTGCGTATGGACGTCGATCCATCCCGGAGCGACGATGGCCCCGGCCGCATCGAATACGCGTTCCCCTTCGAGGTTGGATCCAATGGCCGTGATCACGCCGTCGTCGATGGCAAGATCGCCGACGAACGACGGCCCCCCGGTTCCATCCACGATCGTGCCGGCCTTGAGTACCAGTTCGTGCTTCATGTCTGCTCCTCGGGACCGTGCTGCATCTCATCAGCCGCTCTGTCGAACGACAGGCTCGCGTGCTCGTTGCCTCATCAGTTCTAGTTGCCGAGTCTCGACCGGACAAGCCGCGAGTCCCCCGTCGCCGCCAGGTCGGCGTCGACAGCAACTACCCGATGCCGGTCACAACCAATACTCTTGACGACGAGGAAGATCCCCACCGCTCCGGTTCTCTGACCGGAGCGCCCCAACCCCAGAAACGGACAATCATGAACCCGAGCATCATCGGCTGGTCCCACATCCCCTTCGGGCGCCTCGACGACTCCCTCGAGGAGATGGTCATCAAGGTCGCCCGAGGCGCCGTCGCCGACGCCGGCATCTCGTCCAATGAAGTCGATGCCATGTGGCTGGGACACTTCAACAGCGGCCTGGTGCCCGACGGGTTTCCTGCCTCGCTGATGATCCAGTCCGACGAGGGACTCCGCTGGAAGCCGGCCACTCGGGTCGAAAATGCATGTGCGTCCGGTTCGGCGGCCATCTACAGCGCCATCAACGCCATCAAGGCAGGCGAGGCAGAGATCGCACTCGTCGTCGGTGCCGAGAAGATGACGAACAACAGCACCGCAGATGTCACCACGGCCCTCGGTGGCGCCTCGTACCAGAAGGAAGAAGCCGGTAGCTCCTTCCCTCAGATCTTCGCCCAGTTCGCTCAGGCCTACTTCGCCGAGTTCGGCGATCATTCGTCGACTCTGGCCACCATCGCAGCCAAGAACCATGCCAACGGCGCCAAGAACCCCTTGGCCCACATGCAGAAGGACGTCGGCTTCGAGTTCTGCAATACCGTCTCGGACAAGAACCCGATGGTGGCCGAGCCGTTGCGGGTGACCGACTGTTCGCTGATCTCCGACGGTGCAGCCGCCATCGTCATCGCCTCCGATGACGTGGCTCGCAATCACGCCAAGGCGATCCAGTTCCGCTCCACTGCTCACGTTCAGGACATCCTGCCCATGTCGCGGCGCAAGCTCACCGATTTCGAGGGGCCGGCCCGGGCGTTCGCGGCTGCGTTCGACCAGGCGGGCATCTCGGTGCACGATCTCGACTTCGCCGAGATCCACGACTGCTTCACCATCGCCGAACTGCTGGTGTACGAAGCGATGGGTCTGGCACCCAAGGGTCAGGGGGCCAAGGTCCTCGAGGACGGAACCGTCTACCCGGACGGCTCGCTTCCCATCAATCTGTCCGGTGGACTGAAGGCCAAGGGTCATCCAGTCGGTGCCACCGGAGTGTCGATGCACGTGATGGCCGCCATGCAACTCGCCGGCCAAGCGGGCGATCTGCAGAAGGCGAACGCCAACCTGGGATGTGTCTTCAACATGGGCGGATCAGGGGTGGCCAACTACTGCTCCGTCCTCGAACGCCGCAACTGACGTCGTCACCACGATCGATCGTCACCATGCTTGATCCTCACCATGCTTGATCGTCACCACGCTTGATCGTCACATCGACAACGACCAGCCCGGCATCGGCAGGACGAAGGGACTCCCATGAATCCGAGCGATCCTGGCGCCGAGGCGAATTCATGCTTGCCCGATGGCTTCGTCGCCCGGGTCCTGGAACCGTCTCCGCCGGCGGTCACTGACGAGTGGTTCGCTGATGATGCGGTGAATGCTCCGGTCGCCGAGGGAGCCATCGTGTCGCCGATTCCAGGTGGCGATCGTTCCTGGTCCGACGTGGTGGCCGAGCATCCGCGGCTGGCCGACTTCGCCCGTGATCGCTGGCTCGGCGCCTATCGGCCCGTCGAGCCGGCGCCCGTCGGCTACCACGAGACGCTCGTCGCCCTCCATCGATTGGCCATGGCCGCGATCGGGCCGGCTCGGCACCAGGTCAACGGCAAGTTCGGGCTGCGATGGGTTCGCGGCGGTTTCGGCACGCCGTTCTTCGGAGACGACGTGCAGGTCCGGGTCCTGGGCGATCGCCTGGTGGTGCAACGTGGGACCGAGGTGACCTCGACCGTCATCACCACGATCGCAGCGGCCGCCGAGGCGATCGGATCATCGGTCGATCTCCACACCGCAACCGAAGGAGACTCGCCACCGATCGGTTCGCCCGACGAGCCCTTGTCGATCGATCCCGGTCACGCCGCCTACCTGAGCGACTGGTGGGGTCTGGGCACTGCAGCACTCGAGATCGTCCGGAATGACCCGGCCACGATCGATCCCGGTCGCGTTCAGCTGTGGCCGGGACACTTCGACATCGGTGTCGAGTTCGGAAGCGACGATGCCCGAGCCTCCTTCGGCGCCAGCCCGGGCGACCACCATTCCGACGAGCCCTACCTGTACGTTTCGGCCTGGTGGCCGGACCGGCTTGCTCTCGAGCCCTCCGGGTTCTGGAACGCCACCGCGTTCACGGGAGCGGTCCTGCCCGCCGCGACACTGGTCGGCGAAGCCGATCCGGTCGCATCGGCGGTGGCGTTCTACACCGAGGGTCGCGATCGGTTGGCTGCGGCCCGTGGGTCGGCCCTGATGACGGCAGGCACCGACATGCCTGCCCCGAACCAACCCGACCGAAGCCAAGCCGATCCGGCGGCGACGGAATGGCACCGTGTCGCAGATCTCGACGAGTTGCCCGACGGGCGGGTGAAGACGGTCACCGTCGGTCACACATCCCTTTGCCTCAGCCACTTCGAAGGTGACTACGGGGCCCTGGCCAACAGCTGCCCTCACCAGGGCGGACCGTTGGGCGAGGGCTCGATCGAGAACGGTTGGCTCCGCTGCCCATGGCATGGCTACGACTACCATCCGCTGACCGGCCGACCGCCCGAGGGATTCTCCGACGCACCTGCTCGTTTCGCCACCGAGACCCGGAGCGATGGCGTCTACGTCGAGGTGCCGGTCGAGATTCGGCGAGGACGAACGGTGTCGGACGTGCTCGTCGGAACGATGACGAACTGGGGTGTGCGGGCCGTGTTCGGCATGGTCGGCCACTCCAACCTCGGATTCGCCGACGCACTCCGTCACGCCGAAGCGAAAGGCGACCTCCGCTTCTTCGGCATTCGCCACGAGGGAGCGGCCGCCTTCGCGGCCGGGGCCTATGGCAAACTGACCGGCGAGCTCGCAGCATGTTTCGGCATCGCCGGGCCAGGATCGACCAACCTGTTGACCGGGTTGTACGACGCCAAGGTCGACCGGGCCCCGGTGCTTGCCATCTCCGGTCAGGTGCCGTCATCGAGCCTCGGCCGAGGGGCTTTCCAGGACTTGGACCTGGCCGCAGCCTTCGCCGATGTGGCCGGATACTCCCAGACCGTTCTCCCCGGGTCGAACCACGCCGAGCTGATGACGCTCGCCTGCAAGCACGCGCTGCTCGACCGATCCGTTGGCCACCTGATCCTGCCTGACGAAGTGCAGGTCGCTGCCAGCGGGGCCGAAGCCGGCGGCCCCCACGGCCGCGTCGGGCTCTCGGCCAGCCCACCCGATCCCGGGGTGGCGGCGCAGGCCATCGGAATGATCGCGGCGGCCGAGCGGCCGCTGATCCTGGTCGGCAACGGCGCGCGGCACAAGATGGAGTCGATCGTCGAACTGGCCGAACATCTGGGTGCACCGGTCGCGACGACGTTCAAGGCGAAGGGTCTCATCTCGGACCGTCATCGGCTCGCGTGCGGTGTGCTCGGCAGGTCGGGCACGCCCATCGCGTCGTGGTTCATGAACGAGAGCGATCTCATCGTCACGTTCGGCGTGTCGTTCTCGAATCACACCGGTGTGAGCGATTACAAGCCGATCGTGCAGGTCGATTCCGATCCGCAGGCGCTCGGGCGGTTCCATCCTGTCGAACTCCCGGTGTTGGGTGACGTCGAGGCCACCTGCACGGCGTTGCTCGAAGGTCTCCACGGTGTCGAGGTGTCGGCCTCGGAGCGAACCGGCGAGGTGGCGGCACGCTGGGCCCTCTGGCGCGAGGAGAAGGCCGATCGGTCCAGAGACGATCTCGGTCGCGGCCTCAATGCTGCCGTGCTCTTCGCTGCCCTGGGCGATGCCGTGCCGGACGATGCCGTGATCACAGTCGACGTCGGCAACAACGCATATTCGTTCGGTCGCTACTTCGAATGCGTCGACCAGGACATCCTGATGAGTGGCTACCTGGGAAGCATCGGTTTCGCACTACCGGCTGCCATGGGAGCGTGGGCGGCCGTCGGCGACAAGCGCGCGATCGTGTCGATATCGGGTGACGGTGGCTTCGGGCAATACGCAATGGAGCTCACCACCGCGGTCAAATACGGCATGAACCTGACCCATGTGCTGGTCAACAACGCCGAATTGGGCAAGATCTCCAAGGAGCAGCGAGCCGGCCTGTTCGACGTGTGGCAAACCAGCCTGCACAATCCGAACTTCGCCGACTTCGCCACGAACTGTGGTGCGCTCGGCATCAGGGTCGAGACCGTCGCCGAGCTGCCCGCTGCGCTTGCGGTGGCGATCGCCCACGATGGGCCAGCCCTCGTGGAAGTGATGAGCGATGTCGACCTGCTGTAGGCGCTCGACTGGCCCTCCTACTGCATGAGCCATCTTCTTCGACTACCCGACCAAGCAACCCTCCACCAGATCCAGGCCGCCAGATCCACGGGTCATTCGTCCGGCAGCTCTCGAGGTGCTACTCGGCGATGGTTTGCAAGATGCTCGGCAGGTCGTCGGCGTGCTCTTCCTCCACGGCCAGGATGTCTTCGAGCATGCCGCGGGTAGTCGGATCGTCTGAGCCGAGCCAGGCAATGATCTCGCTGTAGCTCTGGATGGCGACCCGTTCGGCGATCAAGTCCTCGCGAACCATCTCGAGTAGGTCAAGACTGGCGTCGTATCGCTGCTCCCATCCGAACCCTGGTTCGGCGTGTTGGGTGCTGACAGGACCAGCGCCGTGGGTGCCCGAGGTGATCATCGCCCACAGGCCGCGCCACCGCCTCAAGATTCGGGAGCATCGGCGTACCTCAGGTACGGCTTGATCTCCTCGACGTTCTGGAAGGTCACCTTCGCTTCCTCGGTCGACATTGCGGGAGACACGATCACGCGGTCACCGGGACGCCAATCGGCCGGCGTTGCGATCGCATCGCGATCAGTCGCCTGCAGCGCGTCGATCACCCGGACGATCTCGTCGAAATTGCGACCCACCGACTTCGGGTACGTCAGCATCAGGCGCAACTTGTCGTCGGGATCGACGATGAACACCGACCGCACCGTCGACGTATCGCCTGCGCCCGGGTGGATCATGTCGTAGAGCTCGGCGACCTTTCGGTCCGGGTCGGCAACAATCGGAAAGTTGAGCGCCGTGCCGGTCACCTCGCCGATGTCGGGCGCCCACCTCCGGTGGTCCTCGATCGGATCAACCGACAGGGCCAGCGCCTTTGTGTTTCGCTTGGCGAACTCGCCGTGCAGCGCAGCCGTCCGACCGAGCTCCGTCGTACACACCGGCGTGAAGTCAGCAGGGTGGCTGAAGAAGACTGCCCACGAACCCTTCTTCCAGTCGTGGAAGGAGATCGTTCCGTCCGTTGTGTCGGCGGTGAAGTCGGGGGCGGTGTCGCCCAGATGCAAACTCATTGAGTGTTCCTCTCGTGGCGCCGAGGTCGACGCGTTCCAAATGTACGGACACTTCTGCCCAACGCGAACGGCAACCGATCAGTGTGACGAGTTCTTCGGTCGTGTGTCGATACCGAAGGGAAGGTAGGCGGGGCAGGTGCCCACGGCAGCGGTTCCGCCCAGAATCGCCACAAGCACCAGGGCCGTGATGCCGCCTGCGCTTCGGAAACCGACGAGAGCCGCAATGACGACGAGGCCGACAGCCACGTTGCCTCGCAGGTAGCGGTCGGTCGATCCCATGTTCTGAATCATGACGGTTCCTTCGTTCGTTGGGGTGGAGAACGTCATCCTGATTCGCCCCGACCGAGCGAGGTAGGGACCAAAGTCAGACGACCCGAGCAACTGGCTCCTGTCGATTCGGGACCTTCGTCCCTGCGCACCACAGCAGCCGTACGCGACGCTCGGACACCCGGCCCCGAGAACTGAATCATCCGGCCAAGGAGCATCATGCAAACCGGACGCACCGAAACGATCACCGCAACCGACGGAGGAACGTTCGAGGCCCTCGTCACCGTTCCGACCGGTGAGCATCGGTCGGGAGTGCTTCTGATTCCAGAGATCTTCG
>CALACD010000052.1 GCA_937890445.1 uncultured Acidimicrobiia bacterium
CGAGTTCCTCGTTGGCCACCCCATTCTGGAAGCAGAACACCGGGAGGTCGGCATAGCAGTCTCCGGCAGCGTCCAGCGCGGCGGCCGTGTCTCCCGTCTTCATGGCGAGGATGATCACGGTCTCGGGCCCGATCGCCAGGTCCGAGGGGCGAGCGGCCGCATGCAGTTCGACCGACGCTTCGGTGTGGCCGACAACCGTCAGGCCATTGGTCTGCAGCGCCTCGAGGTGGGCGCCACGGGCCACCAGCCCCACGGTGCGGCCGATGGCGGTCAATCGGGCAGCCACCACACAACCGATGCCTCCGGCCCCGTGGATGACGTAGTCGAGTGTCGAGTCAGGCACCGTCGGATCCTAGTGGCGACCCGAGGAAGAGACGGTAGGCCGGGTTCTGGGTCTCCTCCCAGTAGCGGTAGCCGAGGTCGCGAAGGAACGCGGAGAACTCTGCTTGTTCCCCGGGCGGTACCTGGATGCCGGCGAGCACCCGGCCGTAGTCGGCGCCGTGGTTCCGGTAGTGGAAGAGCGAGATGTTCCAGTTGGGGCTCATGTTGGTGAGAAAGCGCATCAGGGCCCCCGGTCGCTCCGGGAATTCGAAGCGATACAGCACCTCGTCGGATGCCAACGAGGATTTGCCGCCGACCAGATGTCGCAGATGCACCTTTGCCAGCTCGTCGGTGGTGAGGTCGAGCGTGGTGAAACCTTCGGCCTGGAAGGTCTTCGCAATCTCGGTTGCCTCGCCACGGCCGAGGATCTGCATGCCGACGAACACATGGGCCGCCGACGCATCCCCGATCCGGTAGTTGAACTCGGTGACGCTGCGACCACCGATCAGGCTGCAGAAGCGGCGGAAGCTTCCGCGTTCCTCGGGCATGGTGACGGCGAAGAGGGCCTCACGTTGTTCGCCGATCTCGGCCCGTTCCGACACGAAGCGCAGCCGGTCGAAGTTCATGTTGGCGCCACAGGCAATGGCCACCAGTGTCTGGTCCCGAATGCCGGTTCGTTCGATGTAGGCCTTGGCCCCCGCCACTGCCAGCGCGCCTGCCGGTTCGAGGATGGCCCGAGTGTCGGTGAAGACGTCCTTGATGGCGGCGCACGCGGCGTCGGTGTCGACCCGGATGATCTCGTCGACGAACTTGGACGCCAGGCGAAAGGTCTCCTCGCCGACCATTCGTACCGCGGTGCCGTCGGAGAACAGGCCGACATCGTCCAACTCGATGCGATGGCCGGCCTCGATGGATCGAGCCATGGCGTCGGAGTCGTCGGTCTGGACACCGATGATCCTGATCTCGGGTTTCAGTTGTTTGATGTAACAGCCGACGCCGGAGATCAAGCCACCGCCACCGATGGCGGCGAAGACGGCGTGGATCGGCCCGGTGCGCTGTCGCAGGATCTCCATGCCGATCGTCCCCTGGCCGGCGATCACGTCGGGGTCGTCGAAAGGGTGCACGAACGTCAGGTCGTGTTCGTGCATCAGTTCGATGGCCCGGGTATTGGCGTCGCTGTAGGACTCGCCGAACAACACCACCTCGGCGCCGCGAGCTCGAACCGCGTCGATCTTCAGCTGCGGAGCGGTCTCGGGCATGACGATCACTGCCCGGCAGCCCAGCGTGGCGGCAGCCAGGGCGACTCCCTGGGCGTGGTTGCCGGCCGAGGACGCGATCACGCCTTTGGCTCTGGCCGCAGACGACAGCTTCGCCATCTTGTTGTAGGCGCCCCGTAGTTTGAACGAGAAGACCGGCTGCAGATCCTCTCGCTTGAGGAGCACGTCGTTGCCGGTGCGGTCCGACAACCCGTTGGCCCGTTCCAGCGGTGTCTCGTTGGCGACGTCGTAGACCTGCGCGGTCAGGATCCGCCGCAGGTAGTCGACGTCGCTCGTCATGGGGTCGTGGAACCGGCGGTCGGCTTCCAGCTTCCTCGTTCCGGATGGCGGAGTCCCAGATGATCCCGCAAGGTGGTGCCCGAGTACTCGGTTCGGAACAGGCCTCGCTTGCGCAGCTCGGGGACCACGTGGCGAACGAAGTCTTCGTGGGTGCCCGGCGTGTAGGAGCCTCCGATCACGAACCCGTCACACGCGCCCTCGGCGAACCATTGTTCGAGATGGTCGGCGATCTCGGTCGGCCCTCCGACGACGGCGTTGTTGAGTTGGGCTCGGCCGCTGTTGGACATGAAATCCCGCACCGTCGGATTCGATCCGGTGCGCTCGACCACTCGGTCGCGGATGGCCTGGATTCCCGACAACGATGCCAGTTCGGCGTCGGTGAAGGGCTCATCGAGCCCCTTGGTCGAGAAGTCGAAGTTCAAGCCTTCGGACAGGAGTGAGAGCTCGTCGATGTCCTTGGGCAGCTTTTGGTAGGCCGCCAGCTTGTCCTCGGCTTCGGACTTGGTCGCGGCTGCTACCGGGAAGATCAGATTGGTGATCTTGATCTGGTCGGGATCTCGACCCATGGCGGCGGCGTCGTCTCGGACACTGTTGTAGGCCTGCTGGGACCGGGCCATGTCGGCGTGGTGAACGAACAACAACTCGCCCCACCGGGCTGCGAATCGTTGGCCTCGTCCACTGGAGCCGGCCTGGATGACCACGGGGTGGCCCTGGGGCGTGCGAGGCACGGTGAAGGGCCCTCGTGACCGGAAGCGTTCCCCGACGTGGTCGAGACGGTGCACCTTGTCGCCGTGAGCGAACAGGCCGGCCTCCTGGTCGAGGACGAGGGCGTCGCTTTCCCACGTGTCCCAATGCCCGTGCACGACCTCCATGAACTCGTCGGCCCGGTCATAGCGCTCGTCATGGCCCACCGCGTGGGGTAGGCCCATGTTGCGAGCTTCGTTGTCATTGACCGAAGTCACCACGTTCCAGGCCGCGCGGCCGTCGGTCATGTGGTCGATGGTCGAGAACAGGCGAGCGACGTGGAACGGTTCGTAGTACGTGGTCGAATACGTGGCGCCGAGACCGAGACGTGACGTCGCCATCCCCATCGCCATGAGCACGGCGGTCGGATCCATCTTCACACACCGGATGCCGTTGGAGACCGTGTGGGCATGGTCACCGGAATACATGTCCGGCATGGCCAGACGGTCGTCGAAGAAGCCGAGGTCGAAGGTGCCTTCCTCGAGCACTCGTCCGATGTGGCGGAAGTAGTCGGCCGTGGTGAAGTCGAGGCGAGCCTCGGGGTGTCGCCACGCAGCCGGGATGGTCGTGCAGTTCTGCGCTTGCAGGAACCCGACAAGAACGATCTGTCTCATGGGGCGGAGTCTGTCACGCCTCGTCGTCGATGGCGTCGTCGATGGCGTCGTCGATGGCGTCGTCGATGGCGTCGTCGGCCGGTGCGTCGGCCTCGATCGGCCAGGTCTCGGGCAGCTGTTCGGCGATCCAGCCGGTGAGCGCAGCGTTGACGAGATGGGGCTGTTCCTGGGCCATCCAATGACCGCTGTCGATGGTGAACACGGTCAGGTTCCGGCAGTGCGCGTGCATGGGATGAGCCAATTCGGACTGGGTCGCCTCGCAGGTCTGGTCGTAGCGGCCGGCCAGGAACAGTGCCGGCATGTCGAGGATGTAGTCATTGACTGCGGTGGCGGCATAGGCCTCGTTGGCCTCGTGGTTCATGTACCACGAGTTGGGCCCGAAGAACCCATTGCGCTCCAGCCCGGCGGCGTAGTCGAAGACATCGTCCTCGCTGACCACGTCCTCGTCGCGAGGCAGATTGGGGGGAGACGCAGCGCCCCCGAACCAACCGCCGGCAGCCCGGATCGACGCAGTCACCGCCGGTTGCCCGAGCCCGTTCGGGCTTCCCTTTCGGAACAGGGCCTTCACCAGGTTGTAGGGGTCGGAGTTCATGACTTCGGTCGCTCGATCGAAGTTCTCCTCGTAGTACTTCATGTAGTCCCATTGGCCGACCGGGAACTGATCCTCGGGGTAGACGTTGCGGTCCACGAGGTCCACGACGTTGTCGAAGCCCTGCTCGATCGTGAAGTACGGGACGTTCAGGCTCGCTACACCCTGGACCTTCTCCGGATGGTGGCTGGCGATGCTCCACACGACTGCGCTGCCCCAGTCGTGGCCGACCCAGATGGCCGACGGTCGCTCGAAAACGGTGAGCAGGTTCAGCATGTCGCCCACGATGTGCTCCAGCGCATACGCATCGTGTGTCGTCGGAGCCGACGATCCGCCGTAGCCCCGCATGTCGGGTGCAATGGCCCGGAAGCCCAGCCCGCCCAGCACCGGCAACTGGTGGCGCCAGCTCAGTGACTGCTCGGGCCAACCGTGACAGAGAATCACCAGCGGGCCGTCCTGCGGACCGGCCGCCCGGTAGAAGGTGGTGTGTCCACCGACGGTGACGGTGTGTTCGCTGATTTCGCTTGGGCTCATCATGGTTCAACTTCCGGCGCTCAGGTGGCAGATGGTGCGTGCGTTCTCCGATCGGGCCGGGAACGGCATCAAGGATGCCGTCGCGTCGGCAGAATCGGAACGGGGCCGGGGACAAAGGTTGTCCGGCCCGCTCACGGTCCAGGTGGAATCTCGGACGATTGCCCGGCCCCCAGTCGTTTCCTGAGCTCGACGTAGACCTCGTGGCCGACGATCTCGTTCAGCTCTGTCCCGAGTGACTCGGCAACGGTCCGATCGCCGACGTAGGCCTCGGGCGCCTCGGTGCACAGCCATGCCATCGAGCTCCCACTGGCCCCCCAATCCCTGCGCTGCCAGCCCCGAAGGTGGGCAATCTCGGTCTCGGCGTCCAAGGGAGTCCAATCGACCTTGATGGGTAGTTGCCAGCACACCGACGGTTTCCAGTCCGACGGGGGTTCGTCGGCCGACAGGGCTGCCAGATGCAGTGCACACCCGGCGCCGCCGGCGAAACCGGGACGGTTCAGGAAGATGCAGGCGCCATCGACGACGCGTGTGTTGGTGCGCGTCTCATCGGAATAGATCCCGTTCTCGGCTTCGGCGGCGAACTGGAAATGGGTGGGATCGAGCATGGCCGTGAGTGCCGAGAGGAGTTGCGGCTCGTCGTCGACCAGTTCGGCACCGACCGAACAACATCCCTGACCGAGATGTTCGGCCGGTTCGTCCAGGATGCCCTGGCAGCCACGGCCCCAGATGCAGGTCCAGTTCGATGTCAGGAAGTCCCGGTCGAAACGCCACGTCGTGCCGTTGTCGACGATCTCGATGATCGATTCGTCCTCGGCGTCGGTCATCGGTCCTGTCTACCGGGGTGGACCCTCTGATCGACCTGTCTGGCGGGCGACCGCAGGTTCGGGAAGACTGCGCTCCATGACGTATGAGACGGGGACCGACGATCTGACCATCGACATCGAGGGGCGAGTCGCGGTGCTGACCTTCAACCGACCCGAGGCGCGCAACGCCCTGACCCCGAGCATGTACGTCGGATTCGATCGGGTGCTGCCACAGTTGTCCGTCGACGCCGACATCGGCTGCATCGTGTTGACGGGGGCCGGCAATGCCTTCTGCGCCGGTGGTGACGTGAAGGCCATGGCCAGCCGCAAGGCACCAGGGTCGGCCGGGGGTCCGTCGTTCGAGGCCCGGATCGACGATCTACGCCGTCGACAAGAGTCGGTATCGCTGGCATTGCATGAACTGCCCAAGCCGGTGGTGGCATCGATCCCGGGCCCGGCGGCCGGTGCGGGGCTGTCGATAGCGCTTGCGGCCGATGTCCGGATCATGGCCGATTCCGCCTTCCTCACGACCGCCTTCGCCAAGGTCGGATTCTCCGGAGACTTCGGTGGCAGCTGGTTCCTGACCCAGATGGTGGGCACGGCCATGGCCAAAGAGCTGTACTTCACGGCCCGGCGAGTCGATGCCGAGGAGGCGTTGCGGTTGGGACTCACCAACCGCGTTGCTCCGGCAGCCGAGCTGGTCGATGCTGCGATGGCGTTCGCGTCCGAGATCGCCTCCGGTCCGCCCATCGCCCATCGGTTCATGAAGGAGAACCTCAACCGGGCCATCCAGCACGAGCTGAAGGAATGCCTGGCGGCCGAGGCCGTGGCCATGACTCGGGCCGGCCAGACCGAGGATCACAAAGAAGCAGCCAAGGCGTTCACCGAGAAGCGGACGCCTGTCTTCAAGGGCGTCTGATCGTGCTGACACCGCACCGGGTGCTGGATCTCACCGGCGAGCGTGGCTCGTTCGCCGGATTTCTGCTGGCCCAGTTGGGCGCAGACGTCGTGCTGGTCGAACCACCGGAGGGACGGCCCCGGGACTCGACGTTCGATGCCTACAACCGGGGCAAGCGCTCCCTTGTCGTGACGTCGCAATCCGAGCTCGAGGTCCTGGCCCGAGGGGCCGATGTGCTGATCGTCGACGGCACCTTCACGGTCGGAGGTGAGTTGTCACCGCCGGACCTCGATGCCCTCCGCTCGGCCAATCCGGCGCTGATCACGGTGTCCATCACCCCGTTCGGGTCGACGGGACCGAAGGCCGACTGGTTGGCCACCGACCTGACCCTCGTTGCCTCCAGCGGGCAGATGGCGGCCACCGGGGACGGCGACCGTCCGCCGGTGCGCATCTCGGTCCCACAGACCTGGTGCCATGCCGGAAGTCAGGGGGCCGTCGGAGCCTTGTTGGCACTGGAAGCTCGCGTCGTCTCGGGACGGGGCCAACACGTCGACGTGTCGGCCCAGCAGGCGGCAGCGGAGACCGCGGTTCCCGCCATCATGCATGCCCCGGCCGGTCTGCCTCCGGTGCAGCGGGTGGCCGGCGGTGCCCAGTTCGGGTCCCAATTGCTCAAATGGGTGTATCAGTGCGCCGACGGGTGGGCCATCGTGACCTTGTCCTTCGGTCAGATGATCGGTCCCAAGGTCAGCCAGTTCGCCCGGTGGATGTACGACGAAGGTTTCTGTGACGAAGCGATCCGTGACAAGAACTACGTGACGTTCGCCCAGGACATCATGGAAGGTCGAGAGACCCTGGCCGAACTACAGCGGATCATCGAGTTGATCGAGGCGTTCGCGCTGACCAAGACCAAGGCCGAACTGCTGGCCCGAGGCCTTGCCGAGGGAATGCTGTTGGCACCGGTCAGCGATCTCGATGATGTGCTGTCGAGCCCACAACTCTCGAGCAGGGGCTACTGGGACGAGGTGGACGGTGAACTTCATCCCGGTGCCATCGTGAAGGCGTCGGTGTCGCCCCTGGCTGCCCTGGCGTCGGCCCCTGCCCTCAATGCCCACGGAGACGAGTTGCGCAACGAGAACCGTCCGCCCGTCGTGGTGATCGGATCGGGCACCGATGACTCCCGAGGCCGTCGTCCACTCGACGGGTTGAAGGTCTGCGATCTGTCGTGGGTCGCGGCGGCCCCGCTGACGACGAAGATCCTGGCGCATTGGGGCGCCGATGTGGTGCGCATCGAATCGGTCAACCGACCCTGTCTGCTCCGGGAGGCGCTGGGGCATCGGGACAACATCACCGATCCCGAGAATGCGATCACCTGGCACTCGGCCAACGCCAACAAGCGAACGATCTCGCTCGATCTCTCCAAGCCCGAGGGCCGTGAGGTGGTCAAGGATCTCGTGGCCTGGGCCGACGTGGTGCTCGAATCCTTCACTCCGGGAACCCTGGATCGTTGGGGGTTGGGTTACGAACAGCTCCGACTCATCAACCCCGGCCTGGTCATGGCCTCGAGTTGCGTCATGGGGCAGACCGGTCCTTACCGAGACTTCGCCGGCTTCGGCAACATGTCGGCATCGGTGGCCGGCTTCTTCGACATCACCGGTTGGCCCGATCGGCTCCCGGCCGGTCCGTACATGGCCTACACCGACTACACGTCACCTCGGTTCACGGCGGCCGCTCTGCTTGCAGCCCTCGATTATCGGCGGCGAACCGGCGAAGGTCAGTATCTCGATTTCTCCCAGATGGAGGCAGCCACACACTTCCTGACGCCGGCCCTGCTCGATCGCCAACGAGGGGGTGAGCGGATCACTCGCCGAGGCAACGCCGATCCTGTGATGGTGCCCCACGGCGTGTACCCAACCCACGGTGCCGATCAGTGGGTCGCCATTGCCTGTGAGAACGATGCCCAGTGGCGTTCCCTGGCGGTGGAGATGCGGCGGGCTGATCTTGCCGATCTGACGACACCCCAGCGTCGAGAACGAGAAGAAGAGCTCGACGCGGTGGTCGCGGCGTGGACGTCGCGTCAGATCGGGGCCGGGCTGCAGATTCGGCTGCAGATGCACGGGGTCGCCGCTCACCAGGTGCAGAATTCCGGCGAGTGTTTCACCGATCCACAACTCGTGCATCGCAACCACTTCCGATGGGCGCCCCATGGGGTGGCTCGAACCGTCGCCGTCGACGCCATGCCCTACACGCTTTCGGATTCACCCGATGGGTTTGCCTGGGCCGGCCCGACCTACGGCGAACACTCGATGGAGATCCTCACCGACGTGTTGGGTTACGACGGCGAACGCATTGCCGAGTTGGCGATCGCCGAGGTGCTCGAGTAGGTCGCCGCTCAGCACTGCGGGGCTAGGTCCGCGAGGTTGATGCCGGCTCCCGGGAGAAGCTGTCGATCGGCGCAGGTCTCGAGTAGAAGTAGCCCTGGGCCAGCAGACAGCCTCGTTCGCGCAATGCTGTCGCCTGTTCGACGGTTTCCACGCCCTCGGCCACGACGGCGACGTTCTGGGCCAGGCCGTAGCCGATGATGGCGTCGACGACGGCGCTTCCGTCTGGCTGGTCGATGATCGACACCATGGAGCGGTCGATCTTCACCACGTCGACGGGAACCCGCAGAAGATGGGTGAGCGACGAGTAGCCGGTTCCGAAGTCGTCGAGGGCAATGGTGAGCCCGAGCGCTCGCAGTCGATTGACGGTCACCAGGGCCGCATCGCTGTCGATCCCCTCGTGGGTCTCGGTCATCTCGATCTGGACCCGGCGGGGGTCGCACCGGTGCTGTTCGAGGAGATCGGCGATCGTGTCGGCCAACTCCGGTCGACGCAAGTGGCGGCCGGACACGTTGACGGAGATCTTCATCGTGTCGTCGGGAAGGGAGGCAGCGTGGGCGATCGCAGCCGACAGGACCCAGCGGTCGAGTTCGAGAATCAGGTCGGTTCGTTCGGCGACCGGGATGAACAGAGCCGGCGAGACCAGTCCTCGTTCGGGATGCTCCCACTGGACCAGGGCTTCGAGTCCGATGGTCGCGCCGGTCTTCAGGTTGACGATCGGTTGTCCGTACAGCCGCAGCTGATCGGTCTGTAGGGCGCGCACCAACTCGCTCTCGATGCCGCGTTCTTCGTCGTCACGCTCGGCCACGGCGCCCCGGTAGGAGGCAACGTCCAGATCCTCGTCGGCCTTGGCCAGATAGAGGGCGACGTCGGCCCGGCGAAGCAGCTCGCTGCTGGTCACCCCCGAGGCGCTGGCCCACCCGGCGCTGGCGCCGAGACGAACGGTCTCGCCGTTGCGCAGCTCGATGGGTTGGGCGACGCTTCGAATCAGACGCTTCGCCAGTTGGTCGATCTCGAGCTCAGGGGCCGCCGACAGGACGACGAACTCGTCACCTCCGATGCGGGCCACGAATTCGTCCGATCGGACCGCTGCGTGCAGGCGACGGCCGACTTCGCGCAGGACGTCGTCGCCAGCCTCGTGTCCGAAGAGATCGTTGACCGGTTTGAACCGATCGAGATCGAGGAAGATCAACGCCGACGAGAGCCCACCATCGACCCGATCGTCGAGCTTGCGCAGCAGGCCACCGCGGTTCAGCAGACCGGTCAGATGATCGTGCCGGGCCTGGTGGGCCAGGGTCTCTTCGTTGAGCTTGCGGGTCGTGATGTCGCGCCACAACAGCGCAGTGACCGTTCCGTCCTCGCCCTCGAACGTGCTGGTCGAGACCAACAGGTGGAGCTGTTCCCGGTTGGCTCCGACGATCGTGACCTCTTGGGAGGCGTCGATCGACAGATGGCGCCACATCGGTAGCAGATCGTCCATGGCGCTGTCGCGCAGTCGGAGATAGCCCAGATCGCGTTCGGCGGCCTGGTTGAACCGGGTGATCGTGCCCTCGTGGTCGACCAGGACGACCGCTTCGGCCGCGTTGTCGATGATGGCCCGAGCTTCGTTTTCGGAATGGTGCAGCCGGGCTGTGGCCTGTTTGAGTCGTCGAATGGTGCCGGCGAATGCCACCCCGAGGGCACCGGGGGCCGTGATCTCGAGTTCGGCGGCCTGGAGGTCGCCTTCGGCCAGCACGGTGGCCTGCCGCTCCAGCAGCGACAGCACCCCGACGAGATCGTCCAAGGCCCGCTCGATGGCCAGGACCTCTCGGGGATTGTTGCGGTCGTCAACGGCCGAGGGATCCAGTACTCCGGCAGAGATCGACTCGGCCCGCTGCTGGACCGAACGCATCGAACGAACCACCGAACCGGCGAAACGGATGATGAGCGAGGTCGACGCCGCAATCAGCGCCAGGGCGGTGATGCCGACGGTGATGGCTCGTGCTCGGGCCGTTTCGGCTGCGGCACGGACTTCGGCCAGGGGAACAGCGGCCAGTTCGGCGTTGACGAGCTGGAGGTCCTCCAGCGATGCCTGGAAGCTCGAGCCGAAGGTGTCGATTGCCTCGCCGAGATCGTCGCGATCAACGGATGGTCCGTACGTCTGCTGCAACAGGAGTTGGACGCACGCGTCGCGTTCGGGGTTGAGTCCGGTCAAGGATTGCCATGCCGCGAAGTCGGTGATGGTCGGCTGATCGTTCGAGATCGACTCCTGGAGGGCGTCCTGGCGGGTGGCCAGAGCGCTCAGGCCGCCCGCGACGTCACGAGTCGGGATCATGCTTGCCACGTAGGCCTGGGAGAGCCACACGACCCCCACCCGTGACAGATCGTTCAGGTCCTTGATGCTGAGGATCTGTTTGGTGAACGGTTCGCCGTCGAACGAGCCGAGGTTGGCGAGCGCCCAGTTCAGATGGAAGTCCGACTCGCTCGTGGTCGTATCGACCAGTCGATCGAAGTAGGCCTCGACCTCCACCAGATCGGTTGCTCCGTCGTCGATCCTGTCCCGGATGACCGGCAGCTCGGCCAGGATTGCCTGGAGCTCGGGAGACAATCGATCCGAGTCGATGCGGGCGATCTCAGTGTCGAGCAGACTGCGCAGCCGCAGTTGTTCGGCGCTCAGGGTGCCGGGGAAGAGGCGATCGATCTCGGCTTGGGGGACGCCGAGCAGGGACATGGCAACCAAACCCGTCGAGATCCCGCGTTCGCCTTCGGCGGTGTCCAGCATGGCTCCCAGATCGAGCGCCAACTCGACACGTTCGGCAACCTCATCGGCGGTGGCGGCCTGTTCGGTCTGGAGGTAGGCGATGTAGCCGAGGAGACACGACGCGAGCAACACGGGCACCGACACCAGCAGCACGACACGTCGGCCGATGGACCAGGCACCCGTGCCTCCTCCCTTGTTCGTCGCGAAAGCCACAGGGCAGAGTCGGCCGAAAAGGCACCAGGATTGAGAAATTGTGTCGTTTCACCTAGAACGGAGGCGAAATCACCCTGCGGTCAGGGGGCGACCTCGCTGGCCGTGACCCCCGTGACCTGGGCGTAGTTGCGGTTGATGAACCACCGCTGGTAGTCACCGTAGGTGATGGGCTCGTGGCGAGCCGGGTGCGCATCCGAGACACAGGTCGGCAGCGCTTCGATCACGGCGTCGTCGCGGGCCCCGAAGAAGAAGGGCATGGCGTATCGATCCGTGGAGGAGGCATTCCGGACCCGATGAGCCGTCGACCGGAACCGGTGGTTGGTCCAGCGCTTGAGCATGTCGCCGCTGTTGATCAGGTAGGACTGGGGCAAGGCCGGGGGCTCGATCCAATCGTGGCCTGCCGGACGGATCTCCAGGCCGGGGACGTCATTGGCCGGCAGCAAGGTCATGATCGACGAGTCGGTGTGCGGAGCCAGCCCCCAATCGTTGTCGCCGTACTCGGTGACGGGGTAGTGCGACAATCGTTGCGTGCACGAGGGTTCGTCGAAGGAGGACGCGAAGAAGTCGTGCGGAAGCTCCAGAGAGCTGGCCAGAACGGGGAGGAGCCGAGTGCACAGCGCCTGAACCTCGTCCATGTAGTGCTCGACGATGTCGCGGAATCCGTTCAGTGGAGGCCACTGATTGTCGAGCCGGTATCCGCCCCGGTGCACGAAGAACGCAGCGTTGAGGTTCGGGGTGCGAACCTCTCCGGCGATCTCCGATGCATACGACGTGCCGCCGCCGAATCCGAGGTAGCCGCCGTGCTCGCGGTCCATGCCGATGTCGGCCACCGCCTCGGGTGGCAGGGCATGCAGCAACCTGGCCTGGGCGTAGACGCTCTCGACGAGGGACCAGCTGACCCCATGGTTCGTCACGAAGAAGAAGCCGACGTCCTCGAGTGCTCGTCGTAGTTGCCCGCCCAGCATCTCGACGGCGCCGGGCTCACCATCGGTCAGTGGTTGAAGATCAAGGATGGGTATGAGGCTGTTGCGGTCCATGGCAGGACGCTAGATCTTCGTCGGCGACAATTCGAGGCCAACGCGTCGAACCGCTAGGTTGCGGCGGTGCCTTCCAAGTATCTCACCATCGACGATGTGGCCACCTTGGTTCATCACCGAGGAACGACGACGCTGCCGGGGGCTGCGCCTCGTACCGAGCAGGGTCGAGTCGTGGTCTGTCTGCATGACGCCGGCGGCAACGGCAACGATTTCGCCGAGCTACTGGACGAACTCGCCATCGACCAGAGCCCGTTGTCCTTCGACATGCCCGGCCACGGTCGGTCGGCTGGACTGGATTCGCTCGGCTCGGTTCCCGCCATGGCCGCGCACACCCGGGCGCTCCTCGAGGGTTTCGGACTCACGGGAGTGATCCTGGTCGGCGAAGGACTGGGCGGGGCCGTCGCACTCGAAACGGCGATGCTGGACGCCGATTCGGCCGCTGGCACCAGCTTGGTGGCCGGAGTGGTCCTGATCGGCCAGGTGGCGACCGTGTTCGACGTCTCGAGGGAGATCGAGTCGCTCAGCGCCATCACGGCCGGCCGGGCCCGCCGCGAGTTCGACCGAACCGGCTATGCCCCGGAAACCGATCGGGCCGTCTACGGCAAGGCGTTCGGTGAGTGGGTCAAGACCGATCCCCGGGCGACGCTCGGCGACCGACGCGGCCAGGCCGACTGGAGCGTGGGTGAACGTCGCCTCGCCGTCCCGGCGATGGTCGTGGTGGGCGAACATCAAGACGTCGACGAGACCGAGACGGCCAACGCATTGGCCGCGGCCCTCGGATCCGTCGCGGTCACATTGGAGGCGGCCGGCCGCCACGGGGTCATCGAACAACCAGTGGCACTGGCAGCCCTGATCGGCACCTTCATCGGGGGATTGGTATGAGTGGCAGCGGTATTCCCGGCAGTGGCTTTCCCGGCAATGGTTTTCCCGGCAATATTGCGATCGTCGGTGTGCACGAGCACGCCAGTCGATTCTCGCCGGACAAGACCGAGTTCCAGATCATGGCCGAATGTGCCCGCGAGGCCCTGGCCGAGGCCGGACTGGCCAAGCACGACGTTGACGGGCTCTTCGGCGCCAGCATGACGATGGGCATGATGGGCATCGTCGACCTGGCCGAGTATCTGGATCTCAAACCGGACTATCTCGACGGCACCAACATCGGTGGTTCGTCGTTCGTGGCCCACGTGAACCACGCCGCAGCCGCCATCAATGCCGGTCTGTGCAGCGTCGCCCTGGTGCTCTATGGCAGCACGGCCGCGTCGAACTCGATGGCGATCGGAACCGGGGGCGGCGGCCGGACCGATCCGTTGAGTTCGTTCACCAACCCGTACGGCATGACCACCGTGGGCAGTTATGCCATGTACGCCAACCTGCACATGCAGAAGTACGGCACGACGTCGGAGCAGTTGGCCGAGATCGCGGTGACCATGCGTCAGCATGCGTCGCTCAACCCCAACGCCAAGATGCGAACGCCGATCACGGTCGACGACGTGCTTTCGAGTCGAGTGATCTCCACGCCGTTGCATCTGCTCGACTGCTGCATCATCTCTGATGGAGGTGGAGCCGTGGTCGTGACCTCGATGGACCGGGCCAAGGATCTGGCCACCAAGCCGGTCCGTCTCCTGGGTTGCGGCGAAGCGGTGACCCACCAGGAGATCGGGGCCAGCGACCTCCTGACCATCGCCGCCAAACAATCGGGAGCAAAGGCCATGGCCATGGCCGGAGTCACCCACGCCGACATCGATCTGGCCATGATCTAAGACTCGTTCACCATCACCGTGCTGGCAACTCTGGAGAACCTGGGCTTCTGTGCCCCGGGAGAGGGAGGCGACTTCGTGTCCGGCGGCCGAATCGGTTTGGGCGGCGTTCTGCCGGTCAACCCCGACGGTGGCGGATTGTCCTCCAATCACCCGGGCATGCGAGGGATCTTCCTCGTGATCGAAGCGGTGAAACAACTGCGGGGCGAATGCGGCGACCGACAGGTGGCCGACGCTCGACTGGCGCTGGCTCACGGCACCGGTGGAACCATTGGAGACAAGCACTCCGGCGCGACCCTGATCCTGGGAGTTGACTGATGACGAACGAATCGACCGAGATCGATCATCCCGAGCCCCACGCCTCCTGGGAGACCCGGGGCTATTGGGAGGGCGCCGGTCGGGGCGAGATCGTGGTGCAGCGATGCCGTGCCTGTGGCGTGACCCAGCACAAGCCTCGTGGTGTGTGCGCGACCTGCCTGTCAGGCGATCTCGACCATGTCGTGGGATCGGGACGGGGGACCGTGTACACCTACACGGTGACCAATCAGAACCAAGCGCCTGGCTTTGCCCAGGCCTGCCCCTACGTGATGGCCTATGTCGACCTCGACGAGGGTGTACGGCTGCTCACCAACATCGTCGGGTGTGACCCGGCCGATGTGGCGATCGGCATGGTGGTCGAGGCCGATTTCGCCTTCGGTGATCGCTCCGACGGCGAGCAGTTCGCCGTTCCCCGTTTCCGTCCTGTGGGCGTTGCATGATCCTGGATCTCCACACCCACAGCATCAAGTCCGACGATGGCCGGGCCAAGGTCGAGAACTACTGCAAGTGGATCAGGAAGAAGGAGTTGGACCTCGATGGGTTCGTGTTGACCGAGCACCGTCAGTTCGATGCCGAATCCGACTACACCGCGCTCGGCGACCAGTACGACCTGGTGATCCTGAAGGCCAGTGAAGTCGAGACCGACTACGGCCATGTGCTGCTCTTCGGCGTCAACGAGGCTCTGGTCCGCGAGTTCGACTTCGCCCGGGTCGACAATCCGCTGCCGATGGTCCTCGAAGCCGCCGAGCGTCACGGTGCGTTCGCCGCTCCGTGTCATCCAGGTCGCAAGAACGTGGGCCTGTTCGCCCACTACGAAACCAAGGGCAGCGTTCCCGAGGTGCACACGGTGGAGATCCTCAACGGCGGAAGCATCCCGGGCGAGGACGAACGCTCGGTCGAGCAGGCACGTCGGCACGGATATCGAGGTTTCGGCGGGAGCGACAGCCACATCGTGAGCCGGATCGGCTACCGGGCCACCCGTTTCGCCGCCGACCTGGGCACGATCGATGAACTCGTACAGGCGCTGCGGAGCGGCGAGTTCGAGGCGGTGTCGTTGGTGGGTGACGAGTACCAGATGATCAGCGAAGAGGAAGAAGGAGTACCGACGTGACCGACGAGGCTCTCGATTTGGACACCATTCGGGCGCAATGGCTCGGCGTCGAGTTCGATGTCAGCACGTTCGAGATGCAGGCCGGCCCGATGGTGGCGTGGGCCGAGGCATGCGGCGAGACCGATCCACGGTTTCTCGATCGCTCCCATCCGGACTTCCAGGCTCATCCCAACTTCACCACGGTGTGTACGTCGGGCCGATTCCTGCCCGATGGGTTCCCCTCGATCGGCAACGGCTTCGGGATCGATGGCGGCAAGACCGTCGAGGTGTTGGCACCGGTTCGACCGGGAGATGTTCTCACCGGTACCGCCACCATTGCCGAGGTGTTCGACAAGACCGGACGATCCGGGACGATGGTGTTCATCGTTCAGCGGATGTCCTTCACGAATCAAGATGGTGATCCGGTGAGCATCGTCGACTGGAAGACGATCCGGGGAGTCTGAGATGAACTACGAAGATGTCGAACTCGGCGATGACCTGCCGATCGAGCACCCCGATGTGTCCCTGCCCAAGATCGAGCAATGGTGTGAGGCCGCCGGCCAGCGGTTCCCTCGTTTCGTCGATCACGAGGCAGCTCGAGCCGAGGGCTTGCCGGGAGCGCTGGTGCCCGGCATCATGAGCCAGGGTTTCCTTCTGGCCATGATCCATCGATGGGCGCCTGGCTGCACGGTACGGAAGATCGACACGGTGTTCCGTGGCCAATTGGTGATCGAGACCGAGCTCACGATCAGCGGCGCTGTGACCGATACCGACGACGACGAGCGAACCGTGGAGATCGACCTGACCATCGTCGGTGAGGATGGCCGGACGGGTGTGATCGGCACGGCCGTGGTCGCCTTCGACTGACGGAATTCTGCCGAGAACCTGGGACGAATGACCCATCATCCCGACGCCCGAACGCGCCGATCAAGAACGCATGGCAGGTTTCATCGACGAGAACGATGTGCGGCGGCCGCAGACATTCCCCCGTTTGTCGGAGCGCTATCGGGCACCGGTGGATGCGGCGTGGTACCTGCCGAGTCGCCGCAAGGTGGTGAAGGGCAAGCCGGTGCGGGTCGAGGCCCAGGTGCTGGATCTGTCGGTCGCGGGGGCGCTGCTCAAGTCCCAGGCCAACGAACGAGCCCAGATCGGCCAACGAACCCGCTTCGAGCTCAACGGTTTCGAAGGCATCGTGGAGATCCGGAACATTCGCCCGTCGTCGGCGAGCCAAATGTACTACGGGGTCTTGTTCTTCTCGGTTTCCGAGGCCATGAAGACGGAGTTGTTCCGGATCGTCGGCGACATCCGCCCTGGTGATCTCGAAGATCAGTGGCGCCGTTCGCACTGAGGTTGGCCGTTCGCACTGAGGTTGGCCGTTCGGACTGAGGTTGGCCGTTCGCAGCCAGGCCGGCCGATGGCACTGCGTCGAACGCTGGGTTGCATTACCGGCGACCGACTTCGCCGCTGATCGTACGCTGAGGGCACGATCACCCTCGGACTTCTCTCGTGAACCGCACCGTGGGTGCGGTGGTCCTGCTGAGCTTGTTGCTCGGGCTCACGGTCGCGTCCCGAGCCGAGGTGGGAGGGGCCGACGGTTTCGGATCGCAGGGCCCGGCGTGGTCGAATGGCGTGGTGCCCGGGTCACCCGACCAGTTGGACGTGACCGCAGCGGCATTGGCTGCGACGGTTCGGGTCGGGGGTCGGAACTGTTCGGGTCTGGTGCTCGGGAGCGGATTCGTGATCGACGGAGTCCTCCTGACGAACCGACATCTGGTGCCCGATGCCCGCCAGGCCAAGGTCGACCGACCGGTCGCACCGGTTTTCGTCGACGTCGTGCGTCGTTCCGATGGTCTCGACCTGGCGGTGCTCGAGCCGGTCGAGGCGCTGAACCTGGAGTTCGCCGATGGGGACGCAGCTGTCGGCGACACCGTTTTCCTGGCCGGGCACGGTGGAGGCCAGGACACTCAGGTCGTGCCGGCAGTCGTCCACCTCTATGCCAATGGCGAAAGCTACGGCATTCCCGGCCCGCTCCTGGTGCTGGACGGACCTTCCAGTCTCGGCTTCTCGGGCGGCCCCGTGCTCGACGTCGAGGGGCGGGTCGTGGGGATTCTCCAGGGCTATGAGCCCGGATTGCGTCTGACGTTGGCCATTCCGGCTTCGGCCGTTCGGTCCTGGCTGGCCACCGGCGAGGGCGAGGTCACCGGTTCGGCGACGTCGTGCCCGGATTCCACGGTGCGCGAAGTGCCCGAGGAACCTTCGGAGTGAACGTCGGGAGCGGCCGGGGTTGAGTAGGCTCTCTCTCCGTGCTCACGGTGCTACGCATATTCAAGAGATCAGCCTCGTTGGGTCTGGTTCTGGTGGCTGTGGCATCGGTGGCCGCAGCCGCCGCGTTGACCATCATTCCCCAGGTCGGAACCATCATCACCGCCAACGAATCGACCTCGGCCGAGCTGGAGTTGGCTGATCTGGGACAACGTTCGTCGATGTACACCGGCGACGGCCGGTTCCTGAATTTCCTGGTCGAACGGGAGAATCGTGAGCCGGTGAGTCTCGATGAGATTCCTCAACCGGTCATCGATTCGATCCTGGCCATGGAGGATGCCGAGTTCTACTCGCACAACGGTGTCAATTTCCGGGCCGTTTTTCGGGCCCTGGTCACCAACATCAACGCCGGCGGCATCGAACAGGGCGGGTCGACGATCACCCAGCAGTTGGTCAAGAACGCCATCCTCGGATCGCAACAGGACTTCGATCGGAAGAGCACCGAGGCCTTCTATGCCTTGCGCCTCGAACGTCAGCTCTCCAAGGACGAGATCCTCGAGCGCTATCTGAACACCGTGTACTTCGGTGCCGGCGCCTACGGTGTCCAGGCTGCGGCCGAGACCTATTGGGGTATCGAGGACATCAGCGAACTCGGCTACGAGGAAGGCGCCCTTCTGGCGGGCTTGATTCGGAACCCGACTCGATACGACCCGACGAGAAATGCCGAGTTCAGCCGAGCCCGGCGGGCCGTGGTGTTCGATGTGCTGGTGGCCGACGGGTACCTGACCGAGGCCGAGGCCGAGGAACTCAAGCGGTCGCCACTGCCCGCAGAGCGTCAGGAACCGTTCGCCACACAGCCAACGGACTACTTCGTGGAGGAAGCGCTCAAGGAGCTTCTGAACAATCCGGACATTCCCCTCGGAACGGACTACCAGACTCGGTTCAACGCCGTGTACTTCGGTGGCCTCAAGGTGTACACGACCTTCGATCTCGACGCCCAGGCCGATGCTCTTCAAGCTCGTGCCGACCTCCTTCCCGAGGACGATCGGGGGTTCACCGTGGCCATCGTGTCGCTCGACACCCACACGTCGGCGGTTCGAGCCATGGTCGGTGGCCCCGACTTCCAGCGCGAGCAGTTCAACCTGACCACCGACGGGTTCCGTCAGCCCGGGTCGTCGATGAAGACCTTCGTGCTGGCTGCCCTGTTCGAGGCGGGCTACACCCCGAGCGATCAGATCCGGGGCGACTCGCCCTGCAAGTTCGACAATCCGGGCGGTGTCCCCAACCCCTACGAGGTGAAGGGCGGAAGTGGTGGGGTGCAGTCGATCGCATCGGTCACCCGTTCGTCCAACAACTGCGCCTTCGTCCGGCTCGGACAGGTCGTCGGCAACGACAACGTGGTCGATGTGGCGCAGCGGCTGGGGTTGACCACCACCCTCGAGCCGTTCCTGTCCCTGCCGCTCGGTGCGCTCGAGGTACATCCGCTCGAGATGGCCAACGCCTATGCCGCCATGGGGAACGACGGCATCTACAACGAGCCGTACTACATCGAACGTATCGAGGACGGCAACGGCCAGGTGATCTACGAGCATCGCCCCGATGGGCGCCGTGCGATCTCGACGCAGTCGGCCCGTCTGATCACCGAAACCCTGGCCAGCAATGTCCGGTCCGGCACCGGGACCTCGGCCCGCCTCGCCGATGGCCATGAAGCTGCGGGCAAGACGGGCACGGCTCAGAACTACGAGGATGCCTGGTTCGTCGGCTACTCCGACTGCCTGGCCACTGCGGTCTGGATGGGCCATCCCGACGAGAAGATCCCGATGCGCAACGTGCCCGGCTGGGGAAACATGTTCGGAGGCAAGGTGCCTGCTTCGATCTGGGGCCAGTTCAACAACGCCTATCACGCCCGCCTCGCGGAACCCTGCGTGTTCGATCCGCCCGAACCCTATGGCGGTGGTCGCTACCTGAAGGTCCCGGGTGAGATCGACTTCTGTGATTCCGGGGACCGGGGTTCGTCGACCAAGAACACCGAGCTGGTGGATTCCGACGGCGACGGCAAGGACGATTGCTTCCGCATCATCACCACCACCACCGTGTTGCTGGATGCCGACGG
>CALACD010000053.1 GCA_937890445.1 uncultured Acidimicrobiia bacterium
CCCAGAATCACCGGCTGCGAGCGGGCCCGAGGTCACCCAACCCGAGCCCGTCTCCGAAGCGGCTCCGCAGGATCGGCCCACATCGACCGATCCGGACACCCTGAAGGTCCCGCCCGTGGCCGATGCCGCGACCACGTCGCTACGGGACCTCCCGCCGCCAGACGTCGACCTGGCCGCAACGCTCCCGACCGCGCCGGCCCCGATGGCACCTCCCGAGACCACTCCGGAACCCGATCTCGCGTCGCTGCTGGCCGGAATCCAGCTCCCGTGTGATCTCCTGCCCGTCATCCCCGATGGGATCGAACCCGACGATCATCACGTCAGCCTCATCACCTCGGCTGCTCCCGTGCACGTCGTCGGACCGGCCATGGCCGACGAGTTGGAACGGTTGGGGTACACGCTGTCGCCCCTGTCGGAGACCGAGTTGTTGGCCGTGCGGGAGGAGGATCAATTGACGTTGGCAATGGTCGTCAGCCCGATCTCGGCCGAGCACAACGGTGTCCGCCTCTATCCGGTCGCGGTCGAGGGAGACGTCGTGATCACCATCGAAACCGGGCACCGCTCAGCGGCTGGGGGCTGACCGTCTCCCCGGTCACGTCGCCGGAGGCAACAGCCGAATACCGAGTTCGGCCAACTGTGCTTCGTCGACCTCCGACGGCGCCCCGGTCAGAGGATCGATCCCCGACTGAGGCTTGGGGAAGGCAATGACCTCGCGAATGTTCTCCTCGCCGGCCAGGATGGCACCGAGCCGTTCCAGTCCGAACGCGAACCCACCGTGGGGTGGAGCCCCGTACTTGAACGGTTCGAGGAAGAACCCGAAACGACGATCAGCTTCCTCCTCGTCGATCCCGAGGAGTTCGAACACTCGGCGCTGCAGCGCTGGGTCATGGATCCGAATGCTGCCCGAGCCCAGCTCCCAACCATTGAGCACCAGATCGTAGGCCCAGGCCCGAACCGACATCGGATCGGACTCGAGCCGATCGAGATCATCGAGATGCGGGTGACAGAAGGCATGATGCCCCGGCTTCGGACGACCGGTTGCGCCATCGCGGCCGACGAACAGCGGGAAGTCGACCACCCAGACGTACTCGAACGGCCCCTGGCTCACCGGCGGCCGCCCGATACGGTTCCGGAGCTCACCGAGGACACCGACGGTCGTGTCCCAGTCGTCGGCGATCAGCAACAACAGATCGCCTTCGGTTGCGCCGAAGGCGTCGATCAATGCCGCGGTCTCGGTGGCCGAGATGAACTTGGCGACAGGAGAATCGAAGGAACCGTCGCTGTTCACCTTCAGCCAGACCATGCCCTTGGCCCCGAAGGACTTCGCTTCGTCGGTGAGCCCATCCAACTTGTTGCGGCCGTACCCAGCCGCCCCACCCTCGACCCTGATGCCCTTGATGGCGGCCGCCGTCGAGAAGGCCTTGAACTCGGTCGAGGAGAAGATGGCGGTGAGCTCGACCAGCTCCATGCCAAATCGAAGATCAGGTTTGTCCGATCCGAAACGTTCCATGGCCTCGTGCCAGGTGATCCGCTGAATCGGACCAGGCCGGATCCCGCTGATCTCCTCGGCAGCATCGAGCACGGCAACTTCGACGGCGTTGAGGACATCGTCGACCTCGACGAAGCTCATCTCCATGTCGAGCTGCATGAACTCGTACTGGCGGTCGGCTCGGAGGTCTTCGTCTCGGAGGCAGCGAGCGACCTGGAAGTACCGGTCGAGTCCGCCGACCATGAGGAGCTGTTTGTACAACTGCGGAGACTGGGGCAACGCGTAGAAGTTCCCCGGGCGCTGACGAGACGGCACGAGGAACTCTCGCGCCCCTTCCGGTGTGGAAGGCATCAGCATCGGGGTCTCGACTTCGACGAAGTCCTGCCTGATCATGGCCGACCGCACGGCGGCGTTGACACGGGACCGAATGCGGAGATTCCGCTGCATCCGCTCGCGACGCAGATCCAGATAACGGTGCTTCAGTCGGACCTGCTCGTCGACGTCCTCGGCTCGATCATCCATCGGGAAAGGAGGCGGGAGCGCCTCGGAGAGGACCTCGACCTGACACTCCTTCAGCTCGATCTCGCCGGTCGCCATGCCGACCTTGACGGTGTCGGGCGTACGAGCTTCGACCTTGCCCGTCACCTTGATCACGTACTCGTTGCGTACGTCCACGGCATTGTCCACCACCAACTGGGTGATTCCGCTGTGATCTCGGATATCGACGAAGGCCAGGTGCTCGCCGTGCTCGCGCCGGCGGTTGACCCAGCCGGTCAAGGTGACGATCTCGCCGATGTTCTCGGGCCGCAACTCGCCGCACATGTGGGTGCGCATCATGATTCGAGGGTCTCCCTGGTCGTTGTCGAAGTGGGGCTGCTGATTGCCGAACCGTGGTCGGCGTCGGCACCGAGCGTGGCTCGGAGGGCCGACAACAGGTCGGCTCGTGGTACCTGATACTGGTCGCCGCCACCGCGAAGCGGTCGGATGCTGGCCGTGGCGTTGCTGGCCTCGTCGGCGCCGATGATCACCGCCAGAGTGGCTCCCGACCGATCGGCAGCCTTCATCTGTGCCTTCATGGAACGACCATCGAAGCTGCGGTCACACCGCACGCCGGCACGACGGATCTCGTCAGCGATCTGCAGACCATCGAGGGCTCCGACCGTATCGATCACCCAGACCTGGACACCGGTTGATGGGGCCGGGAAGGCTTCCTCGGCATCGCAGGCCAACAGCGTGCGATCCACACCCAACGCGAAGCCGACGCCCGGTTCTTCGCCGCCACCGAGGTCGGCGATCAATCCGTCGTACCGACCACCACCACCGACCGCATTCTGCGCAGCGTCCAAACCATCGGCTGCGAACTCGAAGGTCGTGCGGGTGTAGTAGTCCAAACCGCGGACCAACCTCGGGCTGACGTCGAAGTCGACGTCCAAGGCAGCCAAACCCGCCTGGACACGGGCGAACGCTGCCGCAGCCTCGTCCGAGATGTAGTCGAGCAGAACCGGCGCAGCCTCGATCAGTGCAGCATCACCGGGGCGCTTGGAATCGAGCACACGCAGGGGATTGACGAGCAGGGTCGCACGGCTCTGTTCCGACAGCGCGTCGAGATCGGCCTCGAAGTGGGCGCGAAGTGCCGACAGATAGCGAGGTCGGTCCGCAGCGTCACCCAGTGAATTCACCATCAGTCGAACCCGATGGAGCCCGATTCGTGCGTAGAACCGAGCAGCCAGCGCGATCAACTCGATGTCGACATCGGGATCATGGCTTCCGATGACTTCGGCTCCCACCTGGTCGAATTGTCGATACCGACCCTTCTGGGGCTTGTCATGACGGAAGTTCGGGCCCGCGTACCACGCCTTCCACGGGACCAGAGGCCGGTTCTCGGCGAACATCCGACAGACCGATGCGGTCTGCTCTGGCCGGAGGGCGATGTGGCGACCGCCCTTGTCGTGGAAATCGTAGAGCTCCTTCGAAACCACATCACTGGCCTCGCCGAGACGTCGGAACACGCCCACATCTTCGAACATCGGAGGCACCACCAACGCGAAGCCGGCCGTGGCCGCTTGTTCGGCGAAAACCGAAACCAGCTCTCGCATGCGGTCGGTGTCGGGTGAGAACAGGTCGCGGGTGCCAGGGAGTGCCTGAAAGGTGGGTCGTGCCATGCCGAGTCGAGGCTATCGGCCCGACCGTCCCGAGCAGAAGCAGCAGGCGAACCGCCGTTGACGTCCCGTCAACTGCCCGTTCCGGGGAGAATGCGGTAGGCGTCGTACACCCCGTCGATCTTGCGGACCGCTCGGAGCAGCGTCTCGAGGTGGGAAGGATCGGCGATCTCGAACTCGAACTTCAGCCGAGCGATCCGATCCACGCCGGTCAACGTGGTGGCCGACACGATGTTCAGATGGTGCTCGGCCATCAGAATGCTGACATCGGACAGCAGGTGGGCGCGGTCGTACGCCTTCACCTCGATGGACGCCACGAAGTTTCCGCCCTCGATGTCGGAATCCCACTCCACCTCGATGACCCGATCGTTCTGGTGAGCGGCCAACGAGACCGCGTTGGCGCAATCGTTGCGATGCACCGAGACTCCTCGACCACGAGTCACGAATCCGATGATCTCGTCGCCTGGGACCGGTGTGCAGCAGCGGGAGAGGCGGATGAGGACGTCATCGAGACCTTCGACGTGGACACCCGGGGTCCGTCGGGTCGGAGAACGTTGACGCCGTGCCGTGGTCGGCAGCCGCTCTTCGGTCTGCTTGCTCGACCCATCGAGTTCGCGGGCGATGCGAGCAGCAATGGACGCCGCAGACACGTGATGCTCACCAACCGCGGCGTAGAGCGCATCCACGTCGGTGTAGTTCATCTGCTCGGCCACCGAGACCACGATCTGGGCTGCCGCGATCTTCTGGACCGGAAGCCCCTCACGGCGCAGCGCGTTGTCGATCTCGTCTCGGCCAGCGACGATGGCGTCCTCGCGTCGCTCTCGGGAGAACCACTGCTTGATCTTGCTGGCCGCGCTGGGGGATGCAACGAACAACAACCAGTCCCGGGACGGACCGGCACCGGTGACCTTCGAGACGAAGATCTCGACGGTCTCGCCGGACTGGAGCTTCTGGGACAGCGCCACCAGCTTTCCGTCGACTTTGGCCCCGACCGTACGGTGGCCGATGTCGGTATGGATGCTGTAGGCGAAGTCGATCGGCGTCGCATCGTTCGGCAACGTCACCACATCGCCCTTGGGCGTGAAGACGAAGACCTCCTCCTGATCGAGATCGACCTTCAAGCTCTCCATGAACTCCCGGTGATCGCTGGTCTCCTTCTCCCAGTCGATGATGCGGGCCAGCCAGGGCAGATCGATGTCGTCCTCGGCCTTGGGCGAAGTGGCGCCCGCCTCCTTGTAGAGGAAATGCGACGCAACGCCGAACTCGGAGCGGCTGTGCATCTCGATCGTCCGGATCTGCACCTCGATGGGCTTGCCCTGGGGCCCGATCACCGTCGTGTGCAACGACTGGTACAGGTTGAACTTGGGCATGGCGATGTAGTCCTTGAAGCGGCCCTGCACCGGCTTCCAGGTGGCATGGATCGAGCCAAGGGCGGCATAGCAGTCTCGAACCGAGTTGACGATCACGCGGATGCCCACGAGATCGTGGATCTCGTCGAACTCCCGACCCTTTACCACCATCTTCTCGTAGATGGAATACAGGTGTTTCTCCCGCCCCGTGACCTCGGCGTCGATCTCCAGCTCCCGCAGGCGATACCGCACGTCCTCGAGAACCTGCGTCAGGTAGATGTCCCGTTCGGGTGCCCGCACCGCAACCATCTGATCGATCGTGGCGTACCGCTTGGGATGAAGCGCCGCGAAACTGAGATCCTCCAACAAGGTCTTGACTTCCTGGATCCCGAGCCGGTGGGCCAGCGGGGCGTAGACGTCCAACGTCTCCTGGGCCGTGCGTTCCTGTTTCCAGGCCGGCATGGCCGCGATGGTCCGCAGGTTGTGCAGCCGGTCACACAGCTTGATCAAGAGAACCCGAAGGTCTTTCGACATGGCAACCAGCATCTTGCGGAACGTCGCCGCCTGTTGTGCTTCCTTTGAGTCGAAACGGAGTCGATCGAGTTTGGTGACGCCATCGACGATGGCGGCCACCTCGGGGCCGAACTCACGCTCGATGTCGTCCAGCGTGCAGCGGGTGTCCTCGACTGCATCATGGAGCAGTGCGGCCGCAATCGTGTACTCGTCCAGCCCGAGCTCGGCCACGATGGTCGCGACTGCGACCGGATGGGTGATGTAGGGCTCCCCCGACTTTCGCTTCTGCGGCGCGTGTGCAGCCCGCGCCATCTCGTAGGCCCGGGCCACGAAGGCAACCTGTTCCTCGCGACGGGGTCCGACGAAACCCCTCACCAGGGGTCCGATCTCCTCCCCAACTTCCTGGCGCTCACGCATCCAGGGCAGCGTTCGATGGGCCGCCATCACCATCAGCCCGCCACCTGCCAGAGACTGATGATGTCGTGCCCGGCCAATCGGGCCCGGGCGCCGAGATTGTCGAACTCGATGATGGACCGGATGGAGCTGACCGTGGCCCCCGAACCCTCCACCAACTGCGCAGCAGCGGCCATCGTGCCACCGGTGGCGATCACGTCGTCGACGATCAACACTCGCTGACCAGCAGCCACCGCTCCGAGCTGCATCTCGAGGGTGTCCGATCCGTACTCGAGGTCGTAGGAAACCGTCTCGATCGGGCCCGGCAGCTTGCCCGGCTTGCGGGCCGCAACGAATCCAACCCCCAGCCGTTGGGCCGTGATCATGCCGGCCAGGAACCCTCTGGCCTCGATACCGACCACCAGATCGACCTCACCGGCATCCGCTGCCAAGGCCATGGCACATCGCGATGTCGCGGCCGACGAAGCCCAGAGCGGCGAGAGGTCACGAAACAGGATCCCGGGCGTCGGAAAGTCCGGCACCTCGCGAACAGACGCGTGCAGCCAGGAAGGTACGGTCATTGTCGGCCAGGATACTGCGGTGGCGCGGCAGATCTCGGCACCGACGAGCGACGGGGGCGTCAGCTCCTGGTCGTCGAGGGAGCGTCGCTCCGCTCGTGGAGCCAGGCCAACAAGGGGGCGGCCAGGAAGACCGACGAGTAGGTCCCCAAGAGCAGACCGATGAACAAGGCCAACGCGAAGTCGCGGATGCCGGCACCCCCGAGGAAGAAGCCACCGATCACGAGCATGGACAGCACCGGCAGAACCGTGGTGAGGGTGGTGTTGACCGAACGCATCATCACCTGGTTCATCGAGTTGCTCACCATCCGGGTATACCCGTGTTTGAGAGAACCGGCCACCTTCGTGTTGTCGAGCACCTTGTCGTAGACGACGACCGTGTCATACAGCGAATAGCCCATGATGGTCAGCAGCGCGATCACCGTGGCAGGACTGACCTCGAAGCGGAAGAGCGAATAGACACCCGCGGTGATCAGGAGATCGTGAAGAACCGCGACCAGGGCGCCGATCGCCATCTTGCCCTCGAGTGTCCAGGCCAGATAGACGGCGACGGCGACGAAGAACAGGCCGAGCGCTCGCAACGCCCGATTGGTGATCTGATCACCCCAGGTGGGTCCGACGGTGTTGACACTGACCAGATCGGCTTCGACCCCGCCCAACTCGGCCAACTGGGTCACGATCTCATCCGACTGGTCCAGCGCTTCACCACCGGTCTGGACCCGGATGAACCGCTGACCGCTCAGATCCTCGACGGTCTGGATCCGGGCGTCGCTGTTGGAGATCACGGCTCGGGCGTCCTCGACGGTGACCTCGTCCGAAACCGGCACCTCGTAGATGCCTCCGCCGTCGAAATCGATGCTCAGATTGAGTCCGAGCACGACCAGCAGCACGACGGAGCCAACGAGCAGTCCGATCGAGCCGGGAAGGGACTTCTTCCAGATGGGCAGGAAATCGATGTCGTTCGTACCCCGGTAGAGGTCGCTGCGCAGACTCATGCTGCACCTCCCTTGGTCGTGGTGACGGCATGGTCCGGCATGCCGATCCGCCCCGGATCGGCGATGACGCCCGGACGGGTCGCGAGCCACGTGAGGGCCGGACGCATGAAGAGGTAGGAGACGAACAGATCGAGCAACGTGGCCAGGCCAAGGTAGAACGCGAACCCCTTCACCGCGCCCACCGTCAGGAAATAGAGCAGCGCGGCCGCGATCAGACTGACGACATCCGCTTTGAGGATGGTGCCGATGGCGCTTCGGTAACCACGTTCGATCGCGGTCAGGGGTCTGCGACCACTGGCAACGAGATCCTTCGTGTTCTCGAAATACACGATGTTCGAATCAGCCGAGACACCGATCGACACGATCAGACCCACGATGCCGGCCAAGGTAACGGCCAAACCTCGGGACTCTCCCAGCCAGGAGATGATCGTCCAGATGTACATGCCCGAGATCGCGATGCCGACGATGGCCACCAGCGCTGCGAGCCGGTAGTAGGCCAGGAGGTAGACAGCCACCAGGGCCAGACCCACCAATCCGGCAATGACGCCCGACTCCAGCACGTCGCTGCCGATGGTGGCCGAGACGGTGCGAACCTGCTGCGCCTCGAGCTCGACCGGCAATGCCCCGTACCGCAGGACCAGGGCCAGGTTGCGAGCCTCGTCCTCGGTGAACTGGCCCGTGATGTTGATGTTGTCCCGAGCAAAGCTCGGCGCCTGGATCTCGGGGGCGAAGATCACCTCGTTGTCCAGCACGATGGCCAATTGGCGGGTGGGGCACGTGGTCGAGGCGGAGAAACACAGAGCTGCGATCTGGTTGAAGGCGTCGATGCCGTTGGCGCCGGTCTTGAACACCGGGTTCACCTGCCAGGTCGACAGATTCTGCAAACCGACGTCAGCCGTCTCGAGCGCATCGCCCGTGAGCAGCGCCGGGCCCAGACAGAGACGATTGCCCTCACGATCGGCAAGCACGACGTACTTCTCGGCCGCGTCCTCCTCGGGCGGAGTCACCCCGGGTATGCCGCAAGCTTCGGTGATCGCAAGCTCCTCGGGCGAGAGCGTCTGGGCCGGCGTCGCCGGCACCGAGCTCTCGGTGCCATCGGCCACGGTCGTCGTCGTGCCATCGGCCACGGTCGTCGTCGTGCCATCGGCCACGGTCGTCGCGGTCTGGCGGCGCTCGCGTACGGGAGCCAGCCCTTCCTCGTCCGTCGTCGAGTCGGTCGTTGCATCGGTCGTCGCGTCGGTCGTCGCGTCCGTCGTTGCGTCGGCATTCGCGGGGGCATCGGGATCCACGGTCAGGTCGAGCGACGGTCCCAGCGGGATGATCACCGGACGGAACCGGAGTTCGGCAGTCTGACCGACCAGTTCGAGCGCTCGTTGCTGCTGCTCGACACCGGGCAGATCGACCACGATGGTGTCGCCTTGACGTGAGATCTCGGGTTCGGCCACGCCCAGTGCATCGACGCGAGTCCGAATGATCTCCAGGGTCTGATCGAGCGTCTCGTCGTCCACCCCGGAGGTGGTCGGCTCCAACACCACCGACACGCCACCCTGGAGGTCGAGCCCGAGGAGCGGCCTGTTGCCGGCGATGAAGGTGTAGACCAGACCGGCGATGGCGAGCAGCACCACGCCAAGCGCTGTTCGCATCTGAGACTTCGACATGTCAGTCGTCCTCGTCGGCTGCCGGGTCGGCGAGGACACCGGCAATGGCGCTCCGGGAAATCTTGAGATCGACATTCGGAGCAATCGTCAACCACACGACGTTGTTCTCCAGCCCAGCGACGAAACCGTGGATACCCGAGGTCAGGATCACCTCGTCCCCCTCCTCGAGGGCAGCCAGCATGGCCTTGGTCTCCTTGTCCTTCTTGCGCTGGGGAAGAATCAGCAGCGCGTAGACCGCGGCGAGCATGACGCCGAGGAAGATGATCTGTCCGTATTGCATTCCGGAACCTCCAACCCCGAGACGCTAGCGGTTCCCACCCGCATTGTGGTGACAGCCTTGGTCGCCGATCGGTTGCCGCTGCTCAGTCGCCAACCGACGGCGGTTCCTGGCCCGGCTCCCAGACCGACCAGACCTCCGCCCGTAGTTCGGCGAACGTGCCGCCGACGATGGCCTGTCGCATTCGTTCGGTCAGATCGGCCAGCCAGGCAAGATTGTGCAGCGTGATGATGCGGCCCGCCGTCGGCTCGTTGGTGACGAGCAGGTGACGGATGTAGGCCCGCGAGTAGCGATCCGACAACGGGTGACGAACGTGGGGGTCGATGGGTGCATCATCCTCGGCGAAGCGCAGGTTCTTGAGGTTGATTCGACCCGCCGATGTCAGTGCCGTTCCGTGACGGGCCAGGCGCGTGGGTAGCACGCAATCGAACATGTCGATTCCATTCGCCACTGCCTCCACCAGACCCACCGGATCACCGAGTCCCATGAAATACCGCGGCTTGTCCGTGGGAAGATGACGAACGGCGGCCTGCAACGCCGGCACCATGTCCTGCCGACTCTCGCCGACCGACAAGCCCCCAACGGCGTAGCCGTCGAACCCGAGGGCGACGGTCCGTCGAGCCGACTCTTCCCGCAGCTCGCGATCGACACCCCCCTGCACGATGCCGAACTGGGCCTGGTCGGTCCGCTGGTGCGCCTCCTTGGATCGTTCGGCCCACCGCAACGTGCGCTCGAGCGCATCGACCTGGACGCGTCGTTCCGACGGCAGTGGCGGACAGACGTCGAGCACCATGGCGATGTCCGCTCCCAGCTGCTCCTGAACCCGAACCGCTCGCTCGGGGGACAAATCGACATAGGCGCCGTCATAGACCGAACGGAAGCGAGCGGCTTCCTCGGTCACCTTGGGGGCGAGGCTGAAGATCTGATAGCCACCCGAATCGGTCAGGAGATGGCCATCCCAGTCGAGGAAGCGATGCAGGCCGCCTCTCCGTTCGATCAGGTCCGCGCCCGGCCGCTCCATCAGGTGATAGGTGTTTCCCAACACGATCGGCGGACCCAGGCGATCCAGATCGTCGGTGTCCAGCGTCTTGACTGCCCCCCGGGTTCCCACCGGCATGAACACCGGAGTCGGAATCGATCCTCGAGGAGTGGTGATGGTCCCGGTCCGGGCTGCTCCGTCGGTTGCCGTGATGTCGATCGTGAGGCTCACGTCTCCAACGTACGGCGATCCAGCAGCATCGCATCGCCGAACGACAGGAAGCG
>CALACD010000054.1 GCA_937890445.1 uncultured Acidimicrobiia bacterium
GCTCGCAGTTCGGCGCCGGGATGCAACGGTTCGGCGAGGGAGGCACGATTCCGTTCATGGGCATGCTGGGCGAGAGTTTCCCCGAGGCCCAGTTCGTGATCATCGGGGTGCTTGGTCCAGACTCCAATGCGCACGGACCGAACGAGTTCCTGCACCTGGCCTATGCCGAGAAGTTGACCAATTGCCTGACGCACGTTCTGGATGCCCAGGCTGATCGAGAGAGCTGAGATGACTGCAACAGGATCGTCACCATCGGAGTTCGACGGAAAGGTCGCCATCGTGACCGGCTCCTCCAGCGGCATCGGCGAGGAGACCGCCCGACGCCTTTCCGCACTCGGGGCCAAGGTCGTTGTCAACTCGTCGTCCTCGGTCGAGGCCGGCACGGCGATTGCCGCTTCTCTGCCCAACGATTCGCTCTATGTCCAGGCCGACATCAGCGACCAGGATCAGGGCGCAGCTCTCCTCGATGCCACCATTGCCCGGTTCGGCCAGCTGGACATACTCGTCAACAATGCCGGTTGGACGACCGTGGTGCCCCACAAGAACCTGGACGAACTCACCGACGAGATCTTCCTGAAGACCTTCGAGGTCAATGTCTTCGGCACCTGGTGGTTGACCAAGAATGCCATTCCGCTCCTGCAGGAGTCGACGGATCCGAACGTGGTGACCATCACCTCGATCGCCGGCCTCTTCCCGGTCGGGAGTTCGATGGCCTACTCGATGGCGAAGGCGTCGCTCAACCACATGACCAAGCTGCTGGCCAAGAGTTACGGCCCGATCCGCTTCAACGCGGTTGCCCCAGGCCTGGTGGCGACCCCGTGGACCGATGACTGGGACGCTCAACATGCAGCCGTGGCCAAGAACGCTCCACTGCATCGTTCGGCAACGCCGGAGGATTGCGCCGAAGCGGTCCTCGGCTTCCTCCGCAATGGCTACGCCACGGGCCAGGTCCTCGCCGTCGACGGCGGACTGACGCTCTGAGACTCCGACCAGGCGCTCCTATTCGGAGGTGATCAGCAGTGGGGGGTCGACCGGAGCGCCGAACTCGAGCACCTCGGCCACACGAGTGGCCAGGCCCTCGGGGCGTACGACCTCATGGGTGGACGACAGCTCGTCCAGCGTCCACCAGCGCACATCGGTGACGTTCTCGTCCCGGAGCTGTTCGGCGCTGAGATGAGGAGCGATCTCGAACGCCCGGCAGGGCACCAGGTAGACGGTTTCCTGCTGCCCGTCCCAACCATCCATCATGCCGGCTCGGGTGTGACGTCGTCGCCAGACGACGGGGCCGATGAATGCCTCAGCCGGAGTGGCCCCCGTTTCCTCCCGTAGCTCTCGGCGCAACGCCGTGGGCTCGTCCTCCCCGTCCTCGATGCCTCCGCCGGGGAGGATCCAGCCTTCCCACTGGGTGGCGGCGAACTCCAGCTTGACCATCAGGACGCGGTCAGCGGGATCGATCATCAGTCCACGGACGGCCGGCCGTAGCTTGGGTTGGCTCAACGTCGAAGCAGATCGACCGGTTGGCTGGTCGATTCGTAGAAGTCGTTGCCCTTGTCGTCGATGACCACGAATGCCGGAAAGTCCTCGACCTCGATACGCCACACGGCTTCCATTCCGAGCTCCTCGTACTCGATGACCTCGACCTTGCGGATGCTGTCCTTGGCCAGCCGGGCCGCCGGGCCCCCGATCGAACCGAGGTAGAAGCCGCCGTGTCGCTTGCATGCGTCCTTCACTGCGGTGCTCCGGTTGCCCTTGGCCAACATGACCATGGAACCGCCGGCGGCCTGGAACTGGTCGACGTAGGAGTCCATCCGACCCGCGGTCGTAGGTCCGAACGAACCCGATGCGTAGCCCTCGGGCGTCTTGGCCGGCCCGGCGTAATAGACGGGGTGATTGCGGAGATAGTCGGGCATCGCCTCACCGGCGTCGAGGCGTTCCTTGATCTTGGCGTGTGCGATGTCCCGGGCCACCACCAGAGTGCCGGTCAGTTTCAACTGTGTGGTGGTGGGCAGTTTCGACAGCGTGGCCCGAATGTCGTCCATCGGCTGGTTCAGGTCGATGGCAACGACCTCGGCAGCCAGATCGGCCTCGGTGATCTCGGGCAGGTAGCTGGCGGGATCGGTCTCGAGTTGTTCGAGGAAGATTCCCTCGGCCGTGATCTTGGCCAGTGCCTGCCGGTCGGCCGAACAGCTGACGGCGAGTCCGACAGGAAGTGAGGCGCCATGTCGGGGCAGCCGGATGACGCGGACATCGTGACAGAAGTACTTGCCACCGAACTGCGCGCCGATCCCGAACTCCTGGGTCAGCTTGAGGACTTCGGCCTCCATCTCGAGGTCCCGAAAGCCATGGCCCGAGGCCGAACCCTGGGTGGGAAGCGAATCGAGATAGCGGGTCGACGCCAACTTGGCGGTCTCGACCGCGAACTCGGCCGACGTTCCACCGATCACCAGTCCCAGGTGATAG
>CALACD010000055.1 GCA_937890445.1 uncultured Acidimicrobiia bacterium
ACCGAGCTGGACCTCTACGCGCAATTGGTGATCGTGCACGAGCTGACGCACGCCCACGATGATCAGTGGTTCGACCTCGAACGTCTCGAGTACGAGGAGGCCGACGACGAGGTCGGCTACGGCTTCGCGGCCGTGGTCGAAGGAAGCGCCAGTCGGGTCGAAGCTGCCTGGCGAGCTCAGCTGTCGGCATCCGACCAGGCCGAGTTGGACCGGCTCGAGGCGACGGTGCTGTCGCCGGAGGAGGTCGAGATCTATCTCTCGTTGCCCCTCATGTTGTTACAGCTCCAGATCTCGCCCTACACCGATGGCGAGCAGTTCGTGGAGGCATTGGCAGCAGCCGGTGGGGAAGCCGCGATCGATGCGGCACTGCTCGATCCGCCCCGGACCAGCGAGCAGGTCCTCCACCCCGATCGTTTCATCGATCTCGAGGAAGCCGTCGTGGTCGAGACTCCCGTCGCCGAGGGCGAGATCATCGACGAGGGCGTGGTCGGCGAACTCGCCTTCGACCTGTGGCTGGGCAACCGAGCCGGTAACGGTTGGGGAGGCGACCGCTACGTGAGCTGGCGAACCGATGAGGGCGCCTGTACCCGGGTCGACGTGGTGGGTGACACCGCCGAGGACACCGAGGAATACGCCGTGGCGGCCGGTTCGTGGGCCACGCAGGGGCAGGGACGTACGGTGGAACGGGTCGGTGATCTCGTGCGCGTGACCGGTTGCTATCAGCGGTAGCTGTTCTTGCCGGGCACTCTCGGCGATACTTCGGGGATGAAGATCCGCATCGGGTATGGGCTCGGGACTCGTAGTGACACCAACGACCAGGAACGCTTCGACGCCCTGATCGACGGGCTGGAGGCCAACGGATTCGATTCGCTGTGGTTGTCGGAGCGTCTCACCAGTGAGTGCCCGGACCCCCTCGTCGGCATGGCCTACGCCTGCGGTCGGACCCGCAAGTTGAAGGTGGGCATGTCGGTGATGGTTCTGCCGGGCCGGAACCCGGTGGTGCTGGCCAAGTCGATCGCCAGCCTGGACCGGCTCTCGGGGGGCCGTTGTCTTCCCGCCTTCGGGCTGGGAG
>CALACD010000056.1 GCA_937890445.1 uncultured Acidimicrobiia bacterium
GTCGTGGTCGTGGTCGTGGTCGTGATGGCGGTGGTCGTGGTCGTGGTCGTTCATGGACCGACGATAGGCCCGGCTCGCTCGGGGCTGCGTGCGCCGAGCAGACTGGCCCCATGCCTCTCGATGCCGATATCGCGTCCCTGCTCGCCTCGCTCGCCTCCAACAAGATTCCGGCCCTGAGCGACGGAACACCGGAGCAGGCCCGTGCCAACTACGACGCCGCACCCAAGCCCGATCCCGACCCACTGGCCCGAGTCGAGGACCGAACCATTCCCGGGCCGGCGGGTCCGATCCCCGTCCGCCTCTATGCCGCGACGGACGACACCGGCCCGGGCGCATCGGCACCCGCCATCATCGTCTTCTTCCACGGTGGAGGGTGGGTGCTGTCGAGCATCGAGGGCCATGATCGACTGGCCCGACGGCTGGCGCTGCGCACCGGCGCCCTGGTGGTCTCGGTCGAGTACCGATTGGCACCCGAGCATCCGTTCCCCGGCCCCTTCGACGATTGCTGGGCCGTCACCGAGTGGCTGGCTGCCCACGGTAACGAGGTCGGCGGCGACCCGACTCGCCTGGCGGTGGCCGGCGACAGCGCCGGCGGAAATCTGGCTGCCGGCGTGGCCATCAAGGCCCGGGACGAGGGTCTGCCCTTGTGCTTCCAATTGTTGATCTATCCCTGCGTCGATCCGACGGCCGACACCGGATCGATGGTCGAGAACGCAACCGGCTACTTCCTCTCGGCGAGGGACATGGCCTGGTTCTGGGACAACTACGTGCCGGCCGAGCACCGGAGAAACCCCTACGCCGTCCCGATGGCGGCCGACGACCTGACCGGCCTCCCGCCCGCCCTGGTGCAGACGGCCGAATTCGATCCGCTACGCGACCAGGGGGAAGCCTTCGGGCAACGCCTGATCGACGCCGGTGTGCCCACCACCGTCACCCGCTACGACGGCGTGGTCCACGGGTTCGCGGCCCGTTGGCACGTGATGTCGGGAGCGCTGGCCGCCCACGACGAGTTCGAGACCGTCGTGGCCGCGGCGCTGCGTCGCTGAGCCCTCAGGTCACTGAGCCCTCAGATCGCTGAGCCCTCAGATCGTCAGCGGATTGTCGAAGCTGTCGAGGAAGGCGATCTCTTCCACCGGGTGGCGGGTGAGCTTGGTCGGGAACGGCTTGGCCGGGTAGCCGGCCACGATGTGGGCCGCGGTGGCCAGCTCTTCGGGGATGCCGAGCAGTTCCTTCACCTGTGGTTCGAACAGGCACAGCAGCGTGGTGAAGGTGGTGGCAACGCCCTCGTTGCGCAAGGCCAGGCACAGGTTCTGCACGATCGGATAGACCGAACCGCCTCCGACGATGCTGAGGCGCCCCAAATCGGTGTCGGTGGGGTGGGTCTCGGCCAGATCGGCGCAGGCCACGATGATGGCGGGATGGTTGGCGAAGTTCTCGGCGAAGTCGTTGGCCGCCACCATCGAGGCCTTGGTCATGACTGCCTTGGTCGCCATCACGTCGCCGCTCTCGGCCTGCATTGCTTCGCCGGCAGCAATGGCCTGCTCGTAGTAGGCGCTCCACGGGATCCAGTACCACTCGGCCAGCTGCGCCTTCTTGGCCGGGTCGGTCACGATCAGGAACCGGACGGGCTGTCGGTTCCCGCCCTGGGGGCCGAACCGGGCGTTGTCCATGGCCCGATGGAAGACCTCGGTCGGCACGGGGTCAGGTTTGTAGTACCGGTTGGCCGGTTGTGAGCGCATTGCTTCGATGAGATCCACGGCACGTCTCCTGCAGTCGAGTTCGCCCGAAATCTAGGAGACGGGATCGGGTCCGGCAATCGACTCGGAGCGAAGGACAAACCTCTTGCACTTTGTATACCGAGTATGCATACTGCGTATCCATGAGCATCAAGCACAGCTTGCTGGCCTTGCTGGCCCAGGAGTCCAAGTACGGGTATCAGCTGAAGACCGAGTTCGAAGCCGCCACCGGCGGTGCCACCACCCTCAACATCGGCCAGGTCTACACCACCCTCCAACGCCTCGAACGCGATGGCCTGGTCGCCGAGGCCGACGTCGACGACGAGGGCCGGCGCAGCTACCTGCTGACCAGGGTGGGCCGGGTCGAACTGGACGATTGGTTCGACGCTCCGGCATCGGCCACCACCTCCCAGCGGGACGAGGTGTCGATCAAGGTCCTGATCGCGCTGGCCAGCGCGGCCGCTGATCCCCAGCAGGTGCTGCGCAGCCAACGAGCAGCCACCACCGGGTCGATCCAGCGACTGACCCGCCAGAAGATGCGTACCGAGGATCTGGCCGAAGGCCTCCACCTCGACCGCCAGATCATGGCCGGCGAGGCCGAGCTGCGCTGGCTCGACCTGGCCGAGGATCGCATCGACCACCACCGAGCAACCAACAACGGAACCAACGCAGGAGTATCGCAATGACCGATCAGAAGTCCATCGTGCTCGAGATGCGCCAGGCCGGCCGACAGTACGTCGGCCCCCGCGGCATCGTGAGCGCCCTGGCCGATGTCGACCTGACCGTGCGCCTCGGCGAGCTGGTGGCCGTGGTCGGTCGAAGCGGTTGCGGCAAATCGACCCTCTTGAACCTGGCCGGCGGCCTCGACCAACCGAGTCTGGGCTCGGTCCGGGTGAACGGCATCGAGTTGGGCACCCTGTCCGGCAAGGAGCTGGCCGCCACCCGGCGACGCCACATCGGTTTCGTGTTCCAGGCCCTCAACCTGCTGCCGACGTTGACGGCGGCCGAGAACGTCGCCCTACCCCTCGAACTCGACGGGGCGACCACGGCAGCCGCTCGGACCGCAGCGCTGACCTCGATGGCCGACACCGAGACGGCGGCTCTGGCCGACGCCTACCCCGACGAGCTGTCGGGTGGTGAACGACAACGGGTTGCCGTGGCCCGGGCCCTGGTGGGAGATCGCAACCTGCTCCTGGCCGACGAACCCACCGGTGCCCTGGACGAGGCGACGGCCGACGCCGTCGTTCGCGTCATCCGACGCCGAGTCGACACCGGGACCTGCGGTGGGGTGCTGGTGACCCACGACATGTCGCTGGCCGCCTATGCCGACACGATCGTTCGCCTGCGCGATGGCCGAATCGACTCCGTGACCGAGACCAACTTCACCGATGCCGACTTCGAACGAGCCGACCTCTTCGGCACCGACCCCGAGGGGACCCTGCGATGACCACCGCGGTACTACGACCACTGCTGCGCATCGCCCGCCGGGACATGGCCCGCCACAAGGGCCGCACCATCTTGATCACCACCCTCATCGGCCTGCCCGTGGGCGCGGCCCTGATCGTCGGCATGCTGTTGCGCCAGCCGAACGTCACCGGCGACGGAGTCGGCTACTGGGCCGAGAGCGCCCTGCTCCGGCTGGAGGTGGCGACCGCAGACGCTCAGACGCTCGAATCCAACCTCGGCACCACCTCCTTCGCCCGGGTCGATTCCGCCACCGCGCTGCTCCCGGCCTCGACCGGAGATCCCGGTCTACCTGGCGGTGGGGGGCTACCCGTCACCGTGATCATCGAGACGTTCGACCCGAGCAATCCGCTCGAACCCCGCCGCTACCAGATCGTCGATGGTGTGGCGCCGACCGGAGCCGGCGAGTTGGCCATCAGCGAGTCCCTGGCCGATCTCCGTTCACTGGCCGTCGGCGACCCGATCCAGGTCTACGGCCTGGGTCAACAGACGATCGTCGGTATCGCCCACGTACGCGAGCAACACGACTTCACCACGCTGCTCACCAGCCCCGAGCAACCACTGCCGGCGGCAGCCGAGCTGCCGAACGAGCTGACCACGCTCGGTCTCGGCTACCGGTCGTCGTCGTACTATCTGGCGACCGATCCCGGCGACTTCGGTCGGTTCGCAAACAACGTCTCCGCTTCCTACCGGCGCGGCTCCGAGCCGTACCCGAGCAACGATCAGTTCTTCACCGACCCGACCGTGATCGCTCTGTTGGCCGGCACCGGGCTGCTGTGTGTGACCGGCCTGATCGCGGCAGCCGCCTTCGCCACCGCCAATCGGCGAAGGATCCGCGACTTCGGTCTGCTGTCGGCCACCGGCGCCGAGCCGGGTCAGATCACCACCCTGGCCCTGGTCGAGGCCGGCCTGCTGGGCACGGTCGGTGCCGTGATCGGCGCCACCGTTGCCGTCATCGGCTTCAACACCGTCGGGGTCGGCCTACTGACGGCCAACACCAACTCCGACGCCATCGCCGTGTTCGCACCGAGAGACGTCGTCGTCACCATCGTCGTCGGGATCGGGGCCGCCATGCTGGCCGCATGGTTCCCGGCCCGCACCGTGGCCGCGGTCTCGACCCAGACCGCACTGGCCGGCCGCATCCCGCTCCGGTCCCCGTCACGGTGGACGGCCCCCCTCGGCCTCGCCACCGGTGCCGCCGGCCTGTCCATCCTGGCTGTATGGAACGATTCCAACTCCGGAGGGGACCGCCAATCCCTGGCCCTCATCGTCGGCATCGTCCTCGGCCTGGGTGGGGCGGCGCTGTTGGGCGGTCCCATCGTGTCGGCGCTCGGCCGGCTCGCCGCCCGCCTCCCGATCGGTCCCCGCCTGGTGCTGCGCGACAATGCCCGACAGCGCACCCGCACCGCAGCCGCAGTCGGGGCACTGACCGCCATGTTCGTGATCCCGGTGGTGGCGCTGGCCCTGATCGGCACCGAGCAACGGTCGAACCAGCTGACCTTCCCAGGCACGACCGACAGCAGCCCCTTCGAGCAGGCGAACCGGAACCGCATCGTCGGCGTCGTGCTCGGACTCGACCAGGAGCTCTCGCCGGCCCAGCTCGCGCCACTCGACGACATCGCCGCCGTCGAGCAGATCGTGACCTGGACCCAACTCTCTCCTCGTGGTGATCCTCGAGCCTTCGACCCCTGGACCGGGGGGCCATCGTTCGGGGCCTGGGACGAAGCCCTGGCCGCGCAACTGGGGCTCGATCAGCGTCAGCTGCCGATCGACTCGCCCAACGAGCTGCGGGCCGTGCAGCTCGTCCCGGGTTCCCTCGACTGGCCGCCACAGGAGCTGATCGATCTCTACGACTCGTCGGGCAACCTCTCGGTCCGCCTGCAGGTGACCAGTGTGTCCACCGACCTCGTGGTCGAGCCCGCGATGTTCCTGCTTCCCGACACCGCGACGTCGCTCGGCCTGGAGCCGGCCTACCGCGCCGGCGTCATCCAACTCGCTGCCTCGCCCGATGCGGCCACCATCGACCAGATCCGGAACCTGACGTCGGTCACCAACACCGGCTTCGCGGCCCAGGCCGGGATCGACCTGCCGCCGCTCAGCTATGGGGGCTACCTGGACACGCCCTACGTGTCGTCGACGAACTTCGATGCCGTCAAGGCCATCGTGGTCGGCCTGGCTTTCGTGTCGGGGCTGTTGGTGCTGGCGGTGACGGCGGCCCTGGTGTCAACCGAGTCCGACAACGACCTGGCCACGATGGTGGCGGTCGGCGGAGCCCCAGGCCTGCGCCGCAGCTTCCTGGCTCGCCAGACCTTCTCCATGGCTGCCATCGCTGCCGCCGTTGCCCTGCCCTTCGGTCTGCTCGGGGCTCGGGCCCTGGCCGACCCGGGCTTCTACGGCAACTTCGACTTCACCGTGCCCTGGTTGTGGGTGGCCGTGCTCCTGGTCGGCACCCCCGTCGTGGCCTCGGCCGTGATCGGCACCACCATGCGATCCAAGGCCGTCACCCCACTGCGCCGTTTGGACTGAGCGCCGTTTGGACCGAGCGCCGTTTGGACTGAGCGGCGTTTGGACCGAGCGGCGTTTGGACCGAGCGTCGTTTGGACTGAGCGGCGTTTGGACCGAGCGTCGCCAGCGCCGAGACTGGTGGACCTATGACCGATTGGCAGCCCGACCAGTACGCCCGCTTCGCCGCCGAACGGCGCCTGCCCTTCGACGAGCTGGTGGCGATGTGCGGCTCGACCGAGGGCGGCGTGGTCTACGACCTCGGATGCGGGCCCGGGTCGCTCACGGCCGAACTGGGCGACCGGCTCGACGCCGGTCGGGTCATCGGCACCGACACCAGTCCGGCCATGCTGGCCAAGGCCCGCCCGCTGGCCACCGACAAGTTGCAGTTCATCGAACAGGATCTGCGGGATTTCACCGCCGACGAGCCGGCCGCCATCGTGTTCTCCAACGCCGCCCTCCAATGGGTCGACGATCACCCGACGGTGCTGGCCCGCTGGCGCCAACAGCTGACCCCCGGCGGCCAGCTGGCGGTGCAGGTGCCGGCCAACGGCACCCATCCCGCCTACGGCCTGGCTCGCCGGATGGGACAGGAGCTGGCCGACTGGTTCACCGGCGAGCCGCCGACCCTGGCCCCCGACACCGTGGCGGCTCCCGAACGCTACGCCGAGATCCTCCACGATCTGGGTGCCGTCGAGCAGCACGTCCGCCTGAGGGTCTACCCCCACGTACTGGCCTCGACCGGCCAGGTGACCGAATGGATCAAGGGCACGGCCCTCAACAGCTACCGCGACGCCCTCGACGACGAGCAGTACGAGGCGTTCCTCCACAGGTACACCGCACGACTGATCGACGAGGTGGGCGATCACGCCCCCTATCTGTTCACCTTCCGCCGCATCCTGATGTGGGCCCGTTTCTGAGCTGACGGCCGCCTCCGGGTAACCTCGAGCCATGGCTGCTCCCACCGATCCGGACTCGACCCCGGCGATCGGCGGCGTGGGCTGCCCTGGTCCTGGTCCCGCCGCCGCCGCCGCTGCCGCTGCGGCTGCGGCGACGGCGACGGGCGGCATGGTGGCCCGGCCCGAGGCCCTGCCCGACGTGTTGCCGACCGATCGGCTGCTGTCCGGTGGCAAGGCCGTGCCCGAGGTGCGCCGAGCGCTTCGTACCATCCCCGAATGGCGCAGCTGGTCGGCCCTCGTCGCCGTCGTGGCCGAACCGATCGCCATCGTTGCGGCGGCCATCTGGATCTCGCATCCGCTGGCCTGGGTGGCCGCGTTCCTCGGAATGGGCCGGGCCTATGCCCGTTTCGCCAGCCTCGGTCACGAGGCCGTGCACCGCACCCTGTTCGCCAACACCGGCCTCAACGACTGGGTTGGACGGTGGATCCTGTCGTATCCGTCCTGGGTGCCCTTCGAGCTGTACCGCCGGGCCCACCTCGATCATCACCGCGACGAGATGGGCCCCAAGGAGCCCGACATGGCGCTCTACGCCAACTATCCGGTCGCTCGGGCCAGCTTCCGACGCAAGCTCGTGCGCGATGCCACGGGCCAGACCGGTTGGAAGCTGTTCCGAGGCCTGCTCCGGGCGGCCCGGAAACGCAAGCCGACCGCGGTCCGCATCCTGGCCTGCCAGGTCCCGATCCTGGCTGCGTTCACGCTCGTCGGCCGGCCCGAGCTGTACGTGCTGTTGTGGTGGCTTCCCCATCTGACGGTGTGGCGGGTGATCAACCGGCTGCGATCGGTGGCCGAACACGGTGGGATGATGCGCTCATCGGACCGGAGACAGACCACCCACAACGTCCGCCAGGGACCCATCAGCGGATTCTGGCTGGTGCCGTTCAACATCGGCTACCACCTGGCCCACCACGTCGACATGGGCGTCACCTGTTGGCATCTCCCCCAGCTCCACCGAGAGCTGGTGGCCTCGGGGTGGGTGACCGACGAGTACACCTATCCGAACTATCGATCGTTGTGGCGGGCACTGGCCGCCGGCTGACACCGGATCGGTCGTGGGTCAGTTGACGTAGCCCTGGGCCCGGTCGTTCTCGACTTCCTCGGCCGGTCGATCGTCGGGGTCGCCGAAACCACCACCGCCCGGAAGCTCCAGGGTGAGACGCCGCCCCGCCGGCACGGTCTGGCGTCCCTTGCCGGCGAACGGCGTACCGTCATCGAGATAGACCTTGCCCGGGGCGCCGTCACCGCCACCGGCTCGGCCTCGGGCCGGATTGTCGATGCGGTCGAACATGGCCGAGAACTCGAACAGGTAACCATCGGCCGGGCCGATCTCGACCACCTGGCCCAACCCGCCCCGCTGCTTGCCCGCTCCCCCGCTGTTCTCCCGGATCTCCTTGCGCCAGATGACGATGGGGCCGATCTGTTCGGTGGCCTCCACGCTCATGGTTCGCACGCCCGAGGGGAAGGCGGTGGCGGTGAGGCCGTCGAGGGTGGGCCGAGCGCCACTTCCGCCGCTGTTGAACATGAGCAGCTCGACCGGCGGCAATGCCGCGCTCGGGTCGGCCGAGCGGGCACTGGCCTGGAAGTTCCACAGCGCACCCGCGCCCTCGGCCGGCACCGTGTCGGGCAAGGCCTGAGCGATGGCTCCGAGGCAGAGGTCGGTGACGAAGTGGCCGAGCACGTGACGCACGGCCACCGGGTCGGGTTCGACCGCGTTGAGGATGACCCCGGGCGGCGCACTGACCGTGAAGGGCAGCAGGGACGCGTAGTTGTTGGGCAGCTCGGGAGCCAACGCCACCAACATGCCGTAGGTGAAGTAGGCCTGGGCGTACGTGAGGGGCACGTTGATGCCGAACTCGCTGAGCGGTGACGTACCGGTGAAGTCGGCGTGCATCCCCTCGTCGGTCACGGTCAGTTCGACGACCAACTGCACCGGGTCGGTGTAGCCGTCGACCAGCATCTCGTTGCGATACCGACCCTTGGGCACGTCCTGGAGCGCAGCCATGGTGGCGGCCCTGGTCCGGTCGAAGACGAAGCCGGCCAGCTCGTCGAGATCGGTCATGGCGAACTCGTCCAGCATTTCGAGTAGACGACGCCGCCCTGTCTCGTTGCAGGCGGCCAGACCGTGGATGTCTCCCACCACCATGTCGGCGGCCCGCACGTTGCTGCGGATGATGGTGACCAGGTCCCGGTTCAGTTCGCCCCGATCGGCCCACTTCATGATCGGGATCCGGATGCCCTCCTCGTAGAGCTCCCGAGCGTCGGGGCCGAAACCGCGTCCGCCGATGTCGACCACGTGGGCCGTGGCGGCGAAGAACCCGATCAGGGTGCCCGCATCGGTGAAGACGGGCGTGGTGACCGTGATGTCGTGGAGATGGCCGGTGCCCTTCCACGGGTCGTTGGTCAGGTAGACGTCGCCGGGAAAGATGCGTTCCGGACCGATGTCGTTGATGAAGTGGGGCACGGCCGCCGCCATCGTGTTGACGTGGCCCGGCGTACCCGTCACGGCCTGGGCCACCATCCGGCCCTGACGGTCGAAGACACCGGCCGACAGATCGCCGGCCTCGCGCACCGAGGTGCTGAAGGCGGTGCGGATGAGGGTCAGCGCCTGTTCCTCGACCACGGAGATCAGGCGGTTCCACATGATCTGGAGGTCGACGTCTCGTCGCTGCGAGGTCGAGGGTCGGGCGTCGGTGTTCGTCATGAGGTTGCTCCCGTGCGGCTGACCAGCAGTGTGCCGTCGTGTTGCAGGACGGCCCGGTGGTGGGCCCCCAGCACCGTGGTGGTCTGTGCTTCGATGATCAGGGCCGGGCCGACCACGAGGTCGCCGGGCTCCAGGCGGTCACGTTCGACGAGGTCGGCATCGACCACGGTCCCTGCCACCGGATCGAACAGAGGGCGTGCCTGTTCCGAACTCACGGTTCGGACGACCGAGGTCGTCTCGACGGGAGCCGGCCGTTGCCGGATCGAGGCCACACGAACCGACCAGCTGACGGCTTCGACGACCAGGTCGTCGATGGCCCGGCCGAAGAACTCCTCGTAGGCCTTGGTGAAGGCGGTGGTCAACAGCTCGGCCGAGAACTCATCGAAGGTCTCGGCCCCGAGACGGACCGGAATCTCCCATCCCTGACCCTTGTAGCGCATCGACACCTGACGTTCGATGGTGACCTCGGCATCGGTGCCGTGACGGACGAACGATGCGGCTTCGGCCGTCAACTCCGCCAGCACCTGATTGGCGCCGTCGGCATCGAACGACGCTGTCGTGGTGTAGAAGCTGCGCACCGCCTCGTAGGCGAACGGGGCTTGGAGGAATCCGATGGCCGAACCGACGCCGGCTCCCGGTGGCACCAACAGCTCGTCGAGACCGAGCTTGTCCATCAGCCGAGTGGCATGCAGGGGCGCCCCGCCACCGAACGCGATCATGGTGAAACCCGTCAGGTCCTTGCCCTGCTCGACGGCGTGGACCCGAGCGGCGTTGGTCATGTTCTCGTCGACCATCTCGCCGATCCCGACCGCGGCCAGGTCGGCGTCCATGCCCAGCGGGTCCCCGACGGCGGCGACGATGGCGGCCGCAGCCTTGGCCGGCGACAGATCGATGTCGGTGGCGCCGAAGGTGTCGGAATGGAGACGGCCCAATTGCAGGTTGGCGTCGGTCACCGTTGCCTCGGTGCCCCCCAGGTCGTAGGCGGCGGGACCGGGCTCGGACCCCGCGCTGCGGGGGCCGATGCGGATCTGGCCCAACCCGTCGACGCTGGCGATCGACCCTCCCCCGGCGCCGATCTCGATCATCTCGATGACGGGGATGGAGATGGGCATGCCACTGCCCTTCTTGAACCGGGTGGTGCGTGCCACCTCGAAGGTCTTCGCCGTCTGTGGCGTGAAGTCCTCGATCAGGGCGATCTTGGCCGTGGTGCCCCCCATGTCATACGACAGCACCTGCTTGCGACCGAATCGTGCCGCCAGTTCGCCGGCGAAGATGGCACCGCCGGCCGGTCCGGACTCGACGAGACGGACCGGGAAGGAAGCAGCAGTATCGACGCTGATCAGCCCACCTCCGGAATGGATGAGCGACAGCGGACACCGGGCGCCTCGGGCCTGGAGCTCGGTCTGCAGCCGAACAAGGTAGGACGCCATCAGGGGCTGGATGTAGGCGTTGGCGCACACCGTGTTGAACCGCTCGAACTCCCGCATCTGGGGCGAGACCTCGGCACTGATCGACACGGCGATCTCGGGAAGACGGGCCAGCAGAAGATCCCGGAACCGGCGTTCGTGGGCACCGTTGCGGTAGCTGTGGAGGAAGCCGACGGCGACCGCTTCGTAACCACCGTCGACGATCCGGTCGATGACGGCATTGGCCTCGACGTCGTCGAAGGCCAACAAGACGTCGCCGTCTGCGTTCATCCGCTCGGCGATGGTGAATCGGTCCTTGCGTTCGATGAGCGGGGTCGGCAGCACGATGTTGAGGTCGTACTGCTCGAAACGGCTCTCGGTGCGGGTCTCGATCACATCCCGGAATCCCTCGGTGGTGACCAACGCGGTTCGGGCCCCGTTGCGCTCGATCAGCGCGTTGGTGGCGAGCGTCGTGCCGTGCACGATCTGCTCGACTTCCGACAGCGCCACTCCGTACTGCTCGACCAGGAGCGAGATGCCATCGAGAATCCCCTGTTCGGGACGGCCATGGGTGGTGAGCACCTTGGACGACACGAACGACCCGTCGTGTTGCTCCAACACGATGTCGGTGAAGGTTCCGCCGACATCGGCTCCGATCCGCAGTGTCATCTCACGCTCCTGTTTCGACCATCGTCAGGACCCCGACCATCACGCTGGCCACACCGACACACACGGCAACCGAGGCATAGAGACCGAAGTTGCGTTCGGCATGGAGCAAACCGACCGCGGCCAGACCGGCCAGGGCCGAGTTGGCCACGACCAACCCGATGATCCAGGTCACGAGCAGGCCGACACCGGCCAGGGTTCCCCCGACCGAGGTGGAGGCCACGAAGACAGCGATCTGGGTCGGGCTCTCGAACCCGATGCCGTGGACGACACCGATGCCGGCCGCCGTGCCGTTCCGAGTCGGGATCTCCCGCTCCTCCACCATCAGGTCATCCTGGCCGTGCTGATGCGGGGCAACCGGTGCGTAGCGGGCTCGCCGGACCCCGGCCGCCGTGCCACGCTGCATCAGCGTCCAGCGACTTCGCAAACGGAAGGCGCGACCCTTGCGAACCAGATCGACCAGAACCCACGCACCCATCGCAACCAACGACAGGCCGACGAACCACCCCATCACCGAGTCCGCACCGGTAGGGAGTCGGGCTCCGAACACCACCGCGGCCGTCCCCAGGGTCAGAACGACGAGGGCATGGCCGCTGGCGTAGAGGAAGGACAACAGGAAACCTCGTCGTCGACTCGAGGCCGAACTGCTGAGGTCGGAAATGGCCGCGATGTGGTCCCAGTCGATCCCGTGGCGAATGCCGAGTAGCAGCGAGGTGAACACCAGACCGGCGGTCATCGACTGAGCCTAAGCTCGATGAGTGAGGATGGCGATCCCTCACGGGAAGCTTTTGACCGCCGACGACCGGGCCGCCACAGTTCCGGCCATGACCCGACAACCAACGGCCGAGCCCGGCATCAATCCGTCCTCCCCTTCCGAGCGAACTGCGCTGGTGACCGGCGGCGGTCGCGGCATCGGACGAGCCATCGCCCTGCGCTTCGCGGCCGACGGATGGCACGTCGTGGTCACCGGACGAACCATCGAGCAGCTCGAGGAGGTCGTGGCCGACGCGGCCGGACTGTCGGGACGGATCGTGGCCCAAGCGTGCGACGTCGGCTCGGCCGAGTCGGTGGCCGCGATGGTCGACAACGCCACGTCCATGGTCGGCCCGATCGACACCGTGGTCAACAATGCCGGTGTGCACGCCGCTGGTTCGTTCCTCGAGCTCGGCCCCGACGTGTTCCGGGACCTGTTCGAGACCAATGTCATCGGCATCGTGCACGTCTGCCAGGCCCTCCTGCCGTCGATGATCGCCGCCGGCTTCGGGCGGATCATCAACATCGCCTCCACCGCCGGTCTGTTCGAGAGTCCGGGACAGTCCCCCTACAACACTTCCAAGCACGCCGTCGTCGGCCTGACTCGATGCATGGCGCTCGAGATGGCACCGACCGGGGTGACCGTCAACGCCATCTGCCCGGGCTTCGTCGACACCCCGATGCTCGGGAGTTTCGCCGATGCGGCCGGCGTCGAACTCGACACGATCCGACAGCGGCTGGCCGGCCGGACCCCGATGGGCCGCATCCTGGCGCCCGACGAGATCGCCCACCTGGCCGCTCACATGGCCAGCGAACTGGCCGGAGGCATGACCGGTCAGACCATGGTCGTGTCCAACGGCATGCGCATGCACTGAGGGGCTGCGCATGCACTGAGGGGCTGCGCATGGGCCGGGCCACCGGGCCCGGAGCCGGCATCACCCGAACGGGGGCCGGAAACCACCGACGACGGCGCGCATCAGAACACCGATGGCCAAGGTCCCGACTCCGGTGACCACCACCGACGCCGGCAACGACACCGCCAGCACGATGCAGCCGATCAGGCCGGTCACCGCCACCGCACGCGGCCACCGACGCTGCTCGGGGCGCAGGGTCAGCGCAGCGAGATTGGTGACCGCGTAGTAGGTGAGCACCGCCATACCGGAGACGCCGATCGAGTGGCGCACATCGAACACGGTGATCAGCCCGATCACGATCAGCGCCACGGTCAGTTCGGCCCGAAGTGGTAGCGAACGCGCCGGGTCGACGTGGGCGAACCACGAGGGAAGGTCTCGTTCACGGGCCATCGCCAGACCGGTGCGGGAGATCCCGGGCAGCAGGTTCAGCAACACCCCGGAAGCGGCGATGCCGGCTCCCACCCGAACCAGCGGGCTCGACGCCGGCCACCCACCACGGTCGGCGACCAGAACGAGCGGAGCCCCGGACCCGGCGAGATCGGCCACGGGAACGGTGGCCAGGACGGTGACGGCGACGACGGCGTAGAGCAGGAGCACACCGAACAGGGCCAGCGGGATGGCACGGGGAATCGTCGTCGCCGGATCTTTCACTTCCTCGCCCAGGGTGGCGATGCGGGCGTATCCGGCGAAGGCGAAGAACAACAGCCCGGCCGACTGGACGATGTCCGACCAACCGGCCCGGACCGGGATCAGGCGACCGACGCTGGGGTCCGGACCCCGCCAGCCCCCGACCACGACGACGAAGAGGGCGACCAACGACACGGCCAGGAGCAGTCGAGTGACCGCGACCGTACGGGACAGGCCTCCGATGTTGAGCACGGTGATGACGACAACCGCGGCCACGGCGAACAGACGGTCGTGGGCCGGCCACAGGTGGGCGCCGATGGTCAGCGCCATCGCCGCACAGGATGCCGTCTTCCCGACCACGAATCCCCAACCCGCGAGGTGACCCCACCCTGGCCCGAGCTGACGACGCCCGTACAGGTACGTCCCACCCGACTCGGGATGGAGGGCTGCCAGTTGTGCCGACGACGTGGCGTTGCAGAAGGCCACGACGGCTGCGATCACCAGACCCCACAGCAGACCATTGCCGGCCACGTCGGCCGCCGGACCCCAGACGGCGAACACCCCGGCCCCGACCATGGAACCGACACCGATCACGACGGCATCGGACAAGCCGAGGCGTCGCTGCAGGGTTCCGGCCATCGTCTACTTGACGGTAGCCAGCCGACGCCGACCCCATTCGACGGCAGGGCGAACCCTGGGTGATCTCTGGATGAACCACGATGGTGTCGGCAACGCAGCCGATAGTGGTAGATGCCGAGAATGGAACTGCTGACCAGTGGTGAGTGCTGACCGTCGGAGGTCGATCATGCCCCAACAAGACCCGAGCCAATCGGCCATCCCCCTCGACGACGCCATCACGTCGCTCCGGGACCTGACCGTCGAAGAACTTCTCAACAGCGGCTTGTCGGTGGCCGGAACCTTCGATGAAGTCGATGATCCGGTCCTCGTGGGAGCCGATGGCCTCCCGTTCGAGACCTGGCGCGAGGGGTACCCGTACGACCACCGTCTGAGCCGGGAGGAGTACGAGGTCACGAAACGCCTGCTCCAGATCGAGTTGTTGAAGGCCCAGAGCTGGATCGAGGACACGGGGCAGCGATTGGTGGTGTTGTTCGAAGGCCGAGATGCCGCCGGCAAGGGTGGGTCGATCAAACGCTTCCGGGAGCATCTCGACCCCCGTGGTGCCCGAGTCGTGGCCCTGCCGAAACCATCGGAACGCGAAAGCGGCCAGTGGTACTTCCAACGGTATGTCCAGCACCTTCCGACCGCCGGGGAGATCACGCTGTACGACCGATCCTGGTACAACCGTGCCGTCGTCGAGCGGGTCATGGGTTTCTGCACCGACGAGCAGTACGAACAGTTCATGACCCAGGTCCCCGAGTTCGAACGCATGCTGGTGTCGTCGGGGACCATTCTGGTCAAGCTCTGGTTCTCGGTGTCACGGCGTGAGCAACTGACCCGGTTCACGATTCGACGGATCGATCCGGTTCGACAGTGGAAGCTGAGTCCGATCGACCTCGCCTCGCTCGACAAGTGGGACCAGTACACGGCGGCCAAGGACGCCATGTTCCTCCGTACCCACCAACCGCACGCCCCGTGGACCGTGGTGCGCGCCAATGACAAGAAGCGCGGTCGAGTCGAGGCCATTCGCTTCGTCTTGTCGCAACTCGACTATCCCAACCGAGATGCAGATGTCGTCGGCCGCTGTGATTCGCTCATCGTCGGGCCTCCCGAGGTCGTCGCCGCCGATGCCGGCGAAACCCTGCCCTTCGACAATCTTCCCGTGGGCGGACTGCCCTTCGGGTGACTGCACTTCGGGTGACTGCACTTCGGGTGACTGCTCTTCGAATGACTGCTCTTCGAATGACTGCCCTTCGGCGGGCGGCGGTCAGGTGTCGGGTTCGCATTCGCCGGGGTTGGCCGAACACCACGGTTCGTCACCGGGTAGACGGCGTCGATGGTCGGCGATGACGGTGTAGATCCGGTCGAACAAACCTGGCAGTCCCGGCACCTTCCACAACATCAACGGCACACGCGTCCCCAAGGCCACGGAAACGGTCACCGCCACGGCGCGGGCTCCGCCGACCATCACCTGATCGGCCACGAACCAGACGGCCTGGTCGGTCTGCTCGACGCCGAGACCCGAACGGTCCCGCACTCCGATGCCCTGCGACGGAAGAACCGACACGCGCTGGAACCGGTCGATACGTTCCAGCCAACTGGCGGATCGCGTGCAGAAACCTCAATAGCCGTCGAAGACCAGAAGCCCGGCACTGGGCAACGCTTCCGGCAGCTCACCCAGATCCATGGCCGCAGTCTACGGTCGCCGCTCTCGCTCATCGCCGTCCCTATCCTGCTGTCTGTCGCCCTCGATCTGCACCCTTCGGACCGCCCACCATGCGCATCGTCACCTGGAACATCGAGCTCGGGCGAAACCTCGACCGTGCCGCCACCGAGATCCTCTCCACCCCGGACCTGGCGAGCGCCGACGTCCTGTTGCTGCAGGAGATGGATCCCGACGGCACTCGCCTCGTCGCCGAAGCCCTCGGGATGGACTACCGCTACACGGCGCGGGCCAGCCATCCTGCGACTGGTCAACCCTTCGGCAATGCGGTCCTGTCGCCGTGGCCCATGTCGGATGCGGTGGAGGTTCCCTTGCCGCACACCGCCGCCATCCAGGGCCAGCCGCGGGCTGCCACTGCAGTCGAGGTGCAGGTCGATGACCGACCGCTGCTGACCTACAGCGTGCACCTCGAGACCGTTCTGTTGGATCTGCGGCGCCGACGACGACAGTTGCTCGAGGTGGCCCGCGACATCGAGCGCCAGTCGTCCGAACGCGTGATCGTGGCCGGCGACTTCAACTCGGCATCGAGCCGAAGCATCCGCTCGTTCGACCGTTGTCTGTCACCGACTGGCCTGCATCGTCTCACCCCGGCCGACCACGCGACCTTCCATCGTTTCGGCCGTTCGTTTGCCCTCGACCACATCTATGCCCGAGGCTTGGAACCCAAGGACGTCGGCGTGGTGGCCAACGCGTCGGCCAGCGACCATCAGCCGGTGTGGGCCGACGTGGACGAACGATGACGCCAACCAACCCGACAACCAACCCGACAATGGAAACAACCCTACGAACCGATGTGCTCATCGTGGGCGGCGGGCCGGCCGGTCTGTCGATGGCGGCCCTGCTGGGTCGCTTCGGAGTGGACTGTGTCCTGGTCGAGCGACGCGCTGCGGTGAACCGTCACCCTCGTGCCCGATCCATCAACGTGCGCACCAGCGAGATCTTCCGACAGCTGGGCATCCTGGACGAGATCCGAGCGGTCTGTCTGCCTTCGGAGTGGTGCGAGGAGTTCATCTACACCGAGACGTTGACCGGACCCGAGATCGGACGTACCTCCCTGAAGGTACAACCCATTGTCGGCGGCGTCGCGGTATCCCCGGCACCGTGGCTGCTGTCGTCACAGGATCGGATCGAGCCGATCATCCGGGCCCGGGCCGAGTCCTATCCGACGGTGGACGTGCGCTTCGGAACCGAACTGTCGTCGGTGGAGGTGGACGGGCACGCGGTGCGGGCCACCCTCACCTCGGGTCCTGCAACGCCGTCGACCATTCAGGCTCGCTATGTGGTCGCGGCCGACGGCGCCGGGTCGCTGGTCCGGCGGTCGCTCGACATCGACCTCGACGGCCCCACCGAACTGGCGACGCTGGTGAACTGCCACTTCAACGCCGACCTGGGGCCGTGGACCGACCATCGACCGGCCGGTCTCTACTGGACGACGGCTCCGGCCCGCAACGTGTTCCAGAAGATCGACACCGACGACCGGTGGCTGTGCCAGATCGGCTACGACCCTCGGGTCAACCAGCCCGAGGACTTCACGCCCGAGATGGCGGCGGCCTGGATCCGCCGGTCCATCGGGGATCCCGATGTGGCCATCGAGGTCCTCGACGTCATTCCGTGGGTGATGGCGTCGACGGTGGCCGAGCGACTGCGACACGACTCGGCGTTCCTCATCGGCGACGCTGCCCATCAGCTGCCACCGTCGGGGGGATTCGGGATGAACACCGCCATCCAGGACGCCCACAACCTGGCCTGGAAGCTGGCGTACGTGCTCCGCGGCTGGGCCGGCGACGAGCTGTTGGACACCTACCACGAGGAACGAGCGCCCATCGCCCGCTACAACGCCGACCGCTCGCTCGAGAACACCCGCAACGTCGGCCGGATTCGCAAGCAGTTCGAAGCCGGCGGGAACCCCGACGAGGTGGCCGCCGCGGTGGCCGCCACCGGCCGCTACGGGAACTGGCTGGGAATGGACCTGG
>CALACD010000057.1 GCA_937890445.1 uncultured Acidimicrobiia bacterium
CTGTAGCTCTGGACGTCGCCGGCGTAGATCGGCAGGTTGGTCTTCCCGTAGATGATGGCGCCGGCCCGGCGCAGCGCGGCAACGGGTGCTGCGTCTCGATCGGGTAGGTAGTCGGCCAGCTCGGGGGCTCCCGACGTGGTTCGCAGTCCTTCGCGCATCAACGAATCCTTGACCGTCATCGGAACCCCGGCCAGCGGGCCGAGGGCGGCGCCGGCGACTCGGGCCGCGTCGACGGACTCGGCCTCGGTCCGGGCTCGATCGACGTCGAGGGTCACGACGACATTGAGGTCGGGATTTCGGGCTGCGCACGCATCGAGGTGGGCGTCGAGCACTTCGACTGCCGACACTTCGCCGGCAGCCAGCATCGCCGCCAGGTCGAGGGTCGAGCGCCAGGTCAGGTCGGTGTCGGTCACCCGTCGAAGTTACCTTGTCGGCCATGAACCTACAGATCGAGTCGTCGGTGAGCGATGCTCTGGCCCGCAATCAGCCCGTGGTCGCTCTGGAATCGACGATCTTCTCCGAGCTCGGTCTACCGGCCCCGGCCAACGTCGAAGCGCTCGAACGGTGTCAACGCGCCGTCGTCGACGCAGGAGCCCTGCCGGCCTTGACCGCGGTCCTCGACGGAGTACCCACCATTGGACACGCTGACCCCGCCGTGATCTGCGGTCCCGCCCGAAAGGTCGCGCAGCGAGATCTCGGTGTGGCCGTGGCCCAACGCTGGTCCTACGGCGCCACCACCGTGTCGGCGTCGGTCACCTTGGCCGCTGCGGCCGGTATCGAGGTGTTCGCCACCGGCGGCATCGGCGGGGTCCATCGGGGCTGGTCCGATGGGGGCCAGGCCGGGTGCGGTGACATCAGTGCCGATCTGGGGGCGCTGGCCCGCTGGCCCGTGATCACGGTTTCGGCCGGCGCCAAGATCTTTCTCGATCTGGCAGCCACGGTGGAACGACTCGAGACCGATGGTGTGCCGGTGTTGGGCTGGCGATGCGACGAGTTTCCCGCGTTCCATGCCCGAACCTCCGGGCTGAAGGTGCCGCACCGGGTCGAATCAGCCGTCGAGGTCGCAGCCATTGCCCGAGCTCATTGGACGTTGGGTGGGGGAGGGATCCTGGTCGTCGCTCCCGTTCCCGAAGCCCACGCACTACCCCGGGACCGTCTGGACCAAGCCGTGGATTCCGCGCTGGCCGAGGCTGAACGGCAGGGCGCGCGGGGTGCCGAGATCACCCCCATGGTGCTCGCGGCGCTGGGTCGGGCCACCGATGGCGACAGCATCCCGACCAATCTGGCCCTGGCCGAGAACAATGCTGGCGTCGCGGCCCAGATCGCCCGGGCACTCTGCGCATGACCAGCCGGACACCACCTGCCCCGTCGTGTGGCGCAACGGTCTCGTCATGATCGGTCCCTTCCGTCGCGCCGACCTGTTGCTGGCCGGCTACGAGTGGTACACGAGGAGAGCTGCCATCATGCCGGGGAGCCGACGGTCCGACCGCTTCGCCGCGTTCGGCTCGGGCACCATCATCTGTTTCCCTCCCACTGCACTGTTCGGGGAGCAGGCGATCCGGCTCGGTTCGGACTGCATCCTCGGCCCCCATGTGTCGTTGTCGGCCGGGATGATCCCCGGTCAGGAACTGCTCAGTGATGCCATCGTGACCATCGGTGACCGTTGCATGATCGGTCGGCACTCCAGCATCGTCGGCCACTTCGAGATCGTGGTCGGCAACGATGTCTTCTTCGGCCCCAACGTGTACGTGACCGACCAGAACCATGCGGTCGACGACCGATTGCTCCCGATCGGCCGTCAGTCGAGCCCCGAGGAGACGGTGCGGATCGGCGACGGCTCGTGGTTGGGGACCAACAGCGTCGTCCTGCCCGGTGTCACCATCGGCGAACACGTCGCCATCGGAGCC
>CALACD010000058.1 GCA_937890445.1 uncultured Acidimicrobiia bacterium
GGCTACCCCGTGGTGCGCTGGAGCACCACCCCTGTCGGCTACCTGGCGGCACCCATGGCCGATGGCCTCACTCGACCCGAACAGTGCTGGACGACGGTGGCGGCCCTGATGTGTCCTGTTGATCAGGTCCAGCGAGCGTGGTCGACCGCGCAGGTTGCCGACCTGATGGAACGCAACCACGGAGACGTTCCCCTGATCACGGTGGTTCACGATCCGGTCTCGGGCCGGCCCACCGGAACCGTCACCCGGAGCCAGGTCGAACCGCTGTTCGAGACACCGGACTTCTGGGGTCGCGATCGAACGTCGCCCTCCGACCTAGTCTTGGCCCGTGCCCGACACTGACGACACGGCGATACCTGTCTGGGTACGACGGTCGATCTTCCTGTGGTGGGCGATTCTCGTCGGCTTGTGGTTGACGTTGCTGCTGGCTCGGGAACTCCGCGGCCTGTTGATCCAACTGGCTATGGCGCTCTTCTTGTCGTTCGCTCTCGAACCCGTCATCAATCGACTGCAGCGCCGGGGCCTCAGCCGGTCCATGGCCACGGCCGGATCACTGCTCGTCGGCTTCGTCGGCGTGCTCGTCTTCCTGGGGGCGATGGGCAACCTGATCGCCACCCAGTTGACGGATCTGGTCGACGATCTGCCGGGGTACATCGAGAGCGGCGAGGTGTGGCTCAACGAACGATTCGACGTCGAGGTCCATGCCGACGACCTCATCAGCCAGTTCGAAGAGGGAGGTGATGCCAGTCGGTACGCCACCGATCTCGCCGGGAACCTCGTCGGTGTCGGCACCACGCTGGTGAACGTCTTGTTCCAGACGCTGACGATCGCGCTGTTCACCTATTACCTGACCGCCGACGGGCCCCGGTTTCGTCGTTTCATCTGCTCGTTCCTGTCCGCGGAACGTCAGCGCAATGTGCTGAACGTCTGGGAGCTGGCCATCTCCAAGACCGGGGCCTACATCTTTTCGCGCTTCATCCTGGCCGTCGCGTCTGCCTTCTTCCACTGGGCCGTGTTCCGGATGCTCGGACTGCCTTCGGCCGTGGCCCTGGCCATCTGGGTCGGCGTCATCTCGCAGTTCATCCCCACACTCGGCACCTACGTCGCCGGCGTACTCCCGATCCTGGTAGCGATCGGTGTCGACCCGCCCAAGGCGCTGTGGGTACTGGTGGCCGTGATCGGCTACCAGCAGATCGAGAACTACGTCCTCCAGCCCCGGGTCACCGCTCAGACGCTCGACATGCACCCCGCCGTCTCCATCGCCGCGGTACTGGGTGGAACTGCGCTCTTCGGCGCGCCGGGAGCCCTACTGGCTCTGCCCGTGGTCGCGACCTCCGGGGGCTTCCTGACCGCGTACCTCGAGCGCCACGAAGTGGTGGCCGACCGTCTGGTCGACCACGACCAACGGCAAGCGCAGGGAAGAGAACCAGCGTGACGATGGTTCACTTGCTCCATGGCTGACCAACAATCCTCTGCAGCAATCGAGTTCTACTGGCGCCCCGGATGTCCGTTCTGCATGATGTTGGAGCGAGGACTCGGCAAGGCCAACGTCACCCTCGACAAGCGCAACATCTGGGAGGATCCCGATGCGGCGGCGTTCGTACGTTCGGTGGCCGGTGGCAACGAGACGGTGCCGACCGTACGTGTCGGCGACACGTCGATGGTCAATCCGTCGGCCAAACAGGTGCTGGCACTGCTCCACCACGAGGCCAGCTCCTGATCGAACCGACCCTGAGGTCATCTCATCAGAATTTCGATTGTCTATGGAGGTCGAATGAACATCATCGTCGTAGTCGGTTATGGTATTCGACATCTCAGTTTCGGCCGGGTAACGCCGATTGAGTAGAAAACCGCCGCAAAACCAGTAATCGGAGATCACCGTGTCGGAAGACAACGGACGCAAAGCCCTGCATGCCTACGTCAGTGACGACGCCCATGACCTCTGGCATGGGTTCGCCGCCGAGCAGGGTGTCAGCGTCAGCGCCATTCTCGAAGCCCTCGCCCCGGGACTCGACGTCGATTCGGCAGCAAACAACGACACGCTGAGCGATCGGCTGGACGACGTCGTGAAATCTGCACGCAAGATCGACGCCCAGCGACGCCGGCGACGCCGCTGATCCGAGCTCGCTGGGATCTGCGCTGGCCACAACGGCTTCAGCATCGTCGCTCCTGCCATCGACCGAGCGGTCCTAGACTCGACGTGTGACCAACGCTGCTCGAATCAGCACCGAACAGCAGGGTGGTCTCCATGATTGACGAAACGGATTCGGGTCCGTCACCGTCGCCGCCGACCGGTTCGACGACGGCACGAGACTTCACGCTTCACGAGGTGGCCGACCAACTCGGCGCCCACTACATGACCGTGTACCGGTACGTCCGGACCGGGCGACTGCCGGCCCACAAGTCCGGCCCGCAATGGCACGTCCGACCTGAAGACCTCGCTGCCTTCGTTTCCGCCGGCTCCGAACCTGCGAGTCGACCGCGGCGAGGCGATCGATCACAGGCTCGCCGACGTGTCGAGCACCGCCTCCTTGCCGCCGACGAAGGCGGAGCATGGCAGATCCTCCAAGGGGCATTGGCCTCCGGAGCCGATCCGGTCGAACTGCACACCGAACTGCTCATCCCCTCGCTCCAGTCGATCGGCCAACGGTGGGCCGACGGCGAGATCTCCATTCTCGAGGAGCATCGTGCCACCGCGGTCGCCACTCGATTGGTGGCCCGATTGGGCCCCCTGTTCAAGTCCCCTGGCCGCTCCCGGGGCATCGCAGCGATCGGCGCGGTGGCGGGGGACGGTCATGCCTTGACCTCGGCCATCGTCGCCGACCTCCTTCGAGTAGCTGGATTCGAGGTGATCGACCTCGGCGCGAATACGCCACCGGAGTCCTTCGCCGAGGTCGCTCGCGACGTCGACGGTGTCCGCCTGGTCGGAGTATCGGCCAGTAGCCCCGGCTCGCACGACAACGCCCGACTGGCGATCGCCGCCATTCGAGACGTGGCGCCGGACGTCGTGATCCTGGTCGGAGGCAATGCGATCGCCGACGCTGCGACAGCCACCGACATGGGAGCCGACGGGTATGCGCGTTCCCCGCAGGAAATTCTCGCTACGGTCGAGGCACTACTCGGCGGGTGACAGAGAAAGGTCCACACATGGCGTCGCAAGGTGAGCTGCTTCCCTTCGCCCGGGAGGTCATCGACGTCCCGGTCTCCGAGGAGCTGGGCGATTCGTTCCTGGCCTATTCGCTGTCGGTCATCACGTCCCGGGCCATCCCCGACGTTCGGGACGGCCTCAAGCCCGTTCAACGTCGCATCCTGTACTCGATGCGGGAGATGCGACTGTTTCCCGATCGTTCACACCGCAAGTGTGCGCATGTGGTCGGCGACGTCATGGCCAAGTTCCACCCCCACGGCGACGGAGCGATCTACGACACGTTGGTCCGGCTCGGCCAGGACTTCTCCCGTCCCGTCACCCTGATCGACCCGCAGGGGAACTTCGGGAGTCTCGACGACCCGCCGGCCGCCTACCGCTACACCGAGTGCAAGCTGACCGACGCTGCACTGGACCTCCTGGGAGAGATCGACGAGGAAACGGTCGAGTTCCGCGCCACCTATGACGGCGAAGGAAGCGAACCCGCCTATCTTCCGGCGCTGTTGCCCAATCTCCTGGTCAACGGCACGTCGGGCATCGCCGTGGGTATGGCCACCAACATGGCACCTCACAATCTGCGCGAGGTCTACGAAGCCATCAAGCTCGTGATGACCCAGCGGCGACCGAAACCGACCATCGACGAACTGATGGCGGTGCTTCCCGGCCCCGATTTCCCGACCGGAGGCATCGTGGTCGACGACGATCTCCGTTCCGCCTACGAAACGGGGCGGGGCACGCTGCGCATCAGGGCCACGGCCGAAGTGGTCGACGTCACCCGACATCGCCAGGGTCTGACCATCACCGAACTGCCTTATCTGGTCGGCGTCGAGCGGGTCATGGCCAAGATCAAGGAACTGGTGAACGCGGGAAGGGTCACCGGCATCGCCGATGTCAAGAACCTCTCCGATCGAACCTCGGGGCTCCGTCTCGTGATCGAGTGCAAGACCGGTGTCAACCCCCAAGTGCTGCTGGAACAGCTGTACAAGCTGACCCCATTGGAAGAGACGTTCGGCATCAACAACGTGGTGTTGGTCGAGGGCGTACCAACCACGCTCGGCCTCTACGACCTGTGTCAGCACTACATCACGCATCGCCTCGACATGGTCGTGAAGCGATCCGAGTATCGGCTCCGCCAGGCACGAGCTCGTTTGCACATCGTCGAGGGCTACCTGATCGCCATCGACAACATCGATCTGGTCGTCTCGATCATCCGCACCTCGGCTGACGGTGCGGAAGCTCGTCGCCGACTCATGGAGCAGCTCTCGCTGAGCGAGATCCAGGCCGAGGCGATCCTCGAGCTTCGCTTGCGACGTCTCACTGCGTTGGCTCACGACGAGCTCGTTGCCGAGAAAGTGACGCTGGCCGAGACCATCTCGGAACTCGAGAAGATCCTCGGTAGCGAGCAACGCCAACGAACGATCGTCATCCGAGAATTGGGCGAGATCGTCGAGAAGTACGGCTATGCCCGTCGGACCCGCATCATCGGTGTCGACGACGTGCCGGATCTCACCGAGGTTGTCCAGGAATTCGCCGCCGACCTACCGGATGATCCGTGCGTGGTCAGTTTGGCCGCCTCGGGACTCATCGGCCGTGAGCCGCGGGGCTCCTCGCGTAGTTACACGCCGGGCCGCCACGATGTGATCGACGCGGTGGCGATCACCACGCTGCGATCCCAGGTGATGGCCATCACCAGTGGCGGGCGTCTCCTCCGTGTGGTCGCCGACGACATTCCCGAAGTCGGCGGCCGCAGTCGTGGTCGCGAGGCCAACGAGGTCTTCGGAGCCGACCGGGGCGAAACCGTGGTCGGCATGTTCACGAGCCTGGCCGACGATGACCCGGCGGCCTCCTCCACCATCCTCCTCGTGACGGCATTCGGCATCGTCAAGCGACTGGAACGGCCGGCCCTGAACGAACTGGCGTCCGGTCGAGCGGTCATGAAACTGACCGATCGGGACCGGTTGGTGGCCGCGGTTGCCTGCACCGAGACCGACGAAGTGGTCCTGGTCACCTCCGACGCCCAAGCACTCCGAACGCCCGTCGCCGGAGTGTCGATCCAAGGTCCTGCCGCCAAGGGAGTGGCTGGTATGGCACTCAAGGGCAACGCTCGTGTCGTGGGCGCCGGTATCGCCATCGACGGCGCGGTCGTCGTGTCGGTCACCGATCTCGGCACGGCCAAGGCAACCGCCATCGCCGAGCTCCCCTCCAAGGGACGAGGAGGAGGCGGTGTCCGTGTGACCAAGTTCAAGGACGAGCAGCGACTCGACCTCGCATGGATCGGCATTCCCGACCGCATCGTCGCCATCGTCGGCCAGAGCGATGCGCCGACCAAGCCGGCAAATGCGCCCGAGTCGGTGGCCATTCGTCCAACCCGACGAGATGGCGCGAGTTCACCCACCCCACACCGTATTCTCGCAGTCGGCACTCTTCGCTGGTAGGACGGATCCTTGACTGAGAAGCGCACCACAACCAAACGGGCCACCCGGGCCCCGTCGACGGGCGGCAAGAACGACTACGACGCGTCCAAGATCCAGGTCCTCGAGGGGCTCGACGCCGTTCGCAAGAGGCCCGGCATGTACATCGGCGGCACCGGCACCGAGGGACTCCATCATCTCGTCTGGGAGATGATCGACAACGCAGTCGACGAAGCCGCAGCCGGCTTCGCCGGCCACATCGAAGTGACGCTCCACAAGGACGGCTCCATCGAGGTCAGCGACGACGGTCGCGGCATCCCGATCGACAAGAAGCCCGATGGTCGCTCGGCGCTCGAAGTCGTCTTCACCGAGCTCCATGCGGGCGGCAAGTTCGGTTCGGGCGCCTACGGGGCCTCGGGTGGCCTGCACGGTGTCGGCGCCTCGGTCGTGAACGCCCTGGCGGTGAAGCTGGTGGCCGAAGTAGACCGGGAGGGCTCTACCTGGCGATTGGTCTTCAACGAACGGATCCCGGGCAACTACCTGAAATCGGGCGCGTTCAAGCCCGGATCGAAGTTGGCCCAGGTCAAGAAGATTCCGGTCAGCAGAACCGGCACTCGTGTTCGCTATTGGCCCGACCTCGAGATCTTCGATCCCGAGGCCCGCATCGCCTACGACAACGTCCGCGACCACGTGGCACGCGTGTGCTTCCTCGTTCCGGGGCTGCACGTCCGACTGGAGGACAAACGAGGCGGAGGTCGAGAAGCCGAGGAGTTCGTCGCCGCCGGCGGCCTGGCCGACTATGTCGACTTTCTCACCATCGGCGAGGCGGTCACCGAAGTCATCTCCATTCACGAAGAGATGACCTTCGAGGAGAAGGTGCCCGTGGACGGCAAGATGAGCACGGTCACCCGACCCTGTGCCGTCGACGTGGCCATGCGCTGGGTCAAGGGCTACGACACCAACATCGTCAGCTTCGTGAACACCATTCCCACATCCGAGGGAGGCACCCACGTCGCCGGCTTCGAACGGGCCCTGTCCCGTGTCGCCAACGAGTTCCTCCTGGCCGATGCCAGGAAGTTGAAGAAGCTGGCCAAGGACGGAAACGATCGGGCCACACCATCCGATGTCCAGGAGGGCCTGATCGCCGCGGTCAAGGTCACCTTCCCCGAACCACAGTTCAAGGGGCAGACCAAGCAGGAGCTCGGAACCCCGGCCGTCCAGAACCTGGTGTACGAGACCATCAAGCGCGGATTCGGTGACTGGTCGGCGGGCGGCGGCAAGAAGGTGCAGATCAACGGCCTCCGCGAGAAGATGACGCAGGCGATCCTGAACCGGGTCGCGGCCAAGCATCAACTCGAGGCCCGCCGGCAAGCGGCAAGCCTGTCGTCCACCGGCATGCCCGACAAGCTGGCCGATTGCCGGATCCACGGCGACGACAGCGAACTCCTCATCGTCGAGGGCAACTCGGCGGCCGGCCCGGCCAAGGCCGGGCGGGACTCCGAGACCATGGCCGTTCTCCCCCTGCGAGGAAAGGTGGTCAATGCGGGGAAGGCCTCGATCAAGCAGGTCTTGGACAACTCCGAAGCTCAGGCCCTCATCACGGCCATCGGAGCCGGCAGCGGTCGAGACTTCGATCTCGATGCGGCCCGCTATGGCCGCATCATCATCCTGTGCGATGCCGACGTCGATGGAAGCCACATCCGATGCCTGCTCCTGACGCTCTTCTACCACCACATGCGTCCTCTGCTGGAGGCCGGTCGGGTCTTTGCGGCCCAGCCTCCACTCTTCGGGGTCAAGCATCGCGGGACGATGCTGTACGCCTTCGACGAGAAGGAACGCGACGCCCTGGGCCAGCAGAAGAACATCGACCCGGCCAAGTGGCAGCGTTTCAAGGGACTGGGCGAGATGAACGTCGAGGAACTGGCCGAGACCACGTTGAACCGGGACACTCGGGTGTTGAAGCGGATGACGATGGCCCACGGGGAACAAGCAGCCCAGGCCGCTGAACTGTTCGGTGTGCTGATGGGCAACGACGTTGCCACCCGCAAGGACTACATCGTCGAACGGTCGGGCTTCATCGATCCCGACATTCTGGACATCTGATGACAAGCCGTGATGCCCCGATGCTGCTGTGGGCTCGTCGCCAGTTGAACCGACTGCTGTTCTGGCGGTCGACCCCGAACCAGGCGACGGACGATGGTGCGGCGGTCGGCAACGAGGTCGACGGCTGCTTCACCCTTCCCGGAGCGACCCTCGACCAGCTCGGCCCCACTCCGGTCGGTGGACCAGAGGACAGCCGAGAACCCGACGACTTCAGTTGAGCGGGCTGGCGTATTCCTCGTCCAGCGGACCGCCGAGATCGAGATACAGAATGGCCATTCCGGCCCCATAGAGGCAGGCAACGAACCCTCCGACCAGGGATCCGATGACCTGCTGGAGCCCGAAGATGAATGCGTTGCCGCCGAAGAGGTCGATCATGCGAATCTCGGTGTCGCCAGCGGCAATCGGAGTCGGATTCCCGCTCCAAGCGGCCAGCGGAGCGGTGATGACGGTCGACGCCAACTGGGCACCGATCACGACCAGGACCAGGAGGCAGAGCCTCCCCAGAAGGGCTCCGAACACGCCCTTGCTCAGCCTCAGGCTGACGGACATGCTGGCGCGTTCGCGAGGGGCGACAGCTGCCGCCGTCGTGGCGAACGTCATTCGAACCCAGAACCACAACGTGCCGACGATGATGGCTGGAAGCGTGATCAACAGCAGCGCCGGCATCGGGATCGAGATGCCGATCAGCACCGCCACGGGAAGTACATAGGCCAGTGCGACGAGAATCGTGACGCCCAACACCCGGGGCGCACGGCGTAGGCCACCCTGCAACGATTCGTTCCACCGCTCGGCCCGGTCGGTGCGGGCGAACACCGCGTGTCGAGCCACCGCGGCCGACAGCACGAAACTCGCCAACACGTTCACGAGCACGGCGACCGCCATCACCACCGCCGACGTTGCTTCGAAACCCTGGACCTCGAAGATGTTGTCGGTTTCGTCGATGATCAGTACCACGTCGCGTAGTCCGTAATAGAGCGCAGCGGCGGCGGCCAGCGCAGTCGGAAGAGCCAAGACGACGACCAGCGTCAACAGTTGCCCACCCCGATCGATCACCAGACGAAAGGTCTCGCCCATCCACGAGCCTGCCGATTGGAACCCACCGCCGACCCCACCCTCGTCGAGGGAGTGCTGATCGGTCCAGGACAGGCCGTCCCAGAATCGATGCCCGGTACCCGTGACCGGGTCGGGATACCAACCGGCGGGTGGTGATGAAGGGTCAGGTGGCATGGTCACGATGGTGGAGTCAGATCCTCGGGGCGACGGTCATCGAGTTCGACGACGACAGCGGAATGGTCCGATGGTACGACACCCGCGTGTGGATCTCGACCAGCCAACCGGGCCGACAACGGGTTTCCCGTCGGTTTCGGTCGTGGCCAGGACACGAATACGTAGTCGAGACGACGTCGGGGCCATTGCGCATCGCGTGAATGGGGATTGGATCGATCCCAGGTGAAGCCGGGCTCGGCATTGGTCGCCGCCCAGGCATCGGTGAAGACCAAGGGCGGTCCGTACCCGGGAGCAAGGCCGGTCAAGCGTCGAATCTCGTCCGACTCGGGCACGGCATTGAAGTCTCCGGCCAGGATCATCGGCAGATCGTTCCCGATCTGGCGGTGCTGACGGTCGAGTACGGGAACGAGGAACGCCAGTTGATGCTGGCGCAGCTGCGACTGTTCGTACTGCCACGCCAGATGGGTCGACGCCACCAACTGCGCACCCTGGGGCCCTGCGACAACGGCTACCACCGCAGACCGGTGGGAGGGTTTGCCATCGATACCGGGGAGGACGAGCGTGTCGGACTCCAGGATCGGCCACCGGCTGAGGATGGCGTTGCCAAAACCGAATGGCCGACCATCGGACCCCGTCGAGCGAGCCACATGCAAACCTCGCCGAGCCGCCAGATGCTCGGCCTGATCGCCATCGTCGGCATCGCACCACACTTCCTGGAGACACGACAGATCGGCATCGATGAGATCGAACTCCGTAGCGATGGCAGGTTGGCGACGCTGCCATGGTCCGAAACGCCACCAGAGATTCCAGCTGAGCACGCGCATCGCGACCATCGTCGCAGCAACCGCCCGGGGATGCACTCGACCATCGCAACCCGCAGTGTCGCCCTGGGTCGTTCACCGGGTTGATCACCGTCGAGAGGAACCCGGTACCTTCGTCACGGTGAACGACGACGAGCTGATCACGCTCGATCTGGCCGCCGCCGAGCTCGGTGTGCACTACATGACCGCGTACCGCCGCGTCCGCTCGGGGCGCCTTCGGGCCACCCAGGACGGACGAACGTGGTGGATCCGTCGTGGCGACCTGAGGGGCCATCATCATCCCGCCGTCTCCTCACCTCTCGGTAGCACCGAAGCGTTCACCACGGCGTTGTTCGATGGCGACGAGACGGCGGCATGGGATTGCATCTCTCGTCAGCTCCATGCTCCTGGCGGGACCAGCATCGAACGCGCTTCGGACCTCCTCCTCGACGTCATCGCGGCCTCGCTGCGTCAAGTCGGGGACCAATGGGCCCGAGGCGAGACCTCGGTGGCGGCCGAACACCGAGCTTCCGCCCTGGCCTTGCGGTTGATTGCCAGAATCGGTGCCGAAGCCCGCCCTCCGGGACGAAGAAGTCGGCTGGTGTTGATCGGAGCCCCCCTCCACGACATCTACACGCTGCCGGCGGCCATCTTCGGCGAGTTGCTCCGACTTCGAGGTTGCGAGGTCATCGAGATCGGTAGCGACCTGAGACCCGAAGATCTGGCCGAAGCGACCTCCTCGAGTCATGAGCCACAGGTTCTCTGTCTGTCGTGCACCCAGGTCGGCAACGAAACGGCCATACGATCGGCCATCGCTGCGATTCGGCGGCGGTCCCCACAGGTGCTGATCGCGGCCGGAGGACTGGCCGTGCCGACCGAGGCCATCGCGCTGGCCCTGGGCGCTGACCTCGGCGGCAGTGACACCGTCGCGGTCGCAAACCGCATCGCTGGTCGTTCTCGACACGACCGGGGCACCAACTCGTCGGAGTAGTTTCGGTCACAGCTCTGCAATTGTTCTTTCGGTCCGCATCTATTTAGTGCTAAATTGCGAAAGAGGGGTTGACGGACTTCGGAGAGGACGACATGAATCTCGATCACGCACGAAGCACAAACCACGGGTTCGAGACCGAATCGGCCCTCACCCACCTGAATCGTCGGGCCGGCGATCACCCCCGAACGAAGGCGACCGAGCCCGAGTCCAACTCGTCGGACTATGCCTTGCACAGCGAGACCGACCACGCCTGGGCCGAACGGGCACTGTGCAAGGGACTGACCGAGGTGTTCTTCGGACCGGCGTCGGAGCGACCGGAACGGCGCGTCGAACGCGAGGCTCTGGCCAATTCGTACTGTCAGGCCTGCCCGGTCATCGATGCCTGCCGACGGTATGCCCGCCTCAATCACGAGCACGGCTTCTGGGGTGGGGAGAACGACGAGCAACGGGCGTCGGCCGGGTTCGCTCCCCGCTCACCCAGTCGACGATCCGTGATCGCGGCCCGGGACCGAGCCAAGAACACCGAACGACCCTGCGCCGAGTCCGACCCGGTCCGGCCTCTCGTGGTGGCACTCCGGCGATCGTCGATCTGAACGGCATACTTCGCCCGTGAACTACGACGCCCTGCTCGTTCTGTCCTTCGGTGGACCCGAGCATCCTGACGATGTGCTGCCCTTCCTCCGCAACGTGACACGAGGGCGCGGGGTACCCGACGAACGCCTGGCCGTCGTAGCCGAACAGTACGCACTGTTCGGAGGCCGATCCCCCATCAACGACCAGTGCCGGCAACTGATCGCGGCACTCGAGACCGAACTTGCCGAGCACGACCTCGACCTCCCGATCTATTGGGGAAACCGGAACTGGCATCCGATGCTCACCGACACGGTCCAACAAATGACGGCCGACGGCGTCCGCCGGGCCCTGGTGTTCGTCACCTCCGCCTTCGGTTCCTATTCGGGCTGCCGCCAGTACCGAGAGGATCTCGCCTCGGCGATCGAGGGTCTCGACAACGCTCCGACGTTGGAGAAGCTTCGTCTCTTCTACAACCACCCCGGATTCCTCGTGCCGGCAGCCGACCGCGTTGCCACCGCGCTGGCGGCGCACCCGGTCGACACCTCGGCCCCCGATGACCGTGGCAAGCACCGGCTGATCTTCACCGCTCATTCGATCCCGAACTCGATGGCTGCAGTCTGCGACTACGAGTCCCAACTGCGGGAAGCAGCCGGCCTGATCGTCGAGCTATTGCCAGGAACCGCTCCGGCCTGGGATCTGGTGTATCAGAGCCGAAGTGGCCCACCCCAGGTCCCCTGGCTGGAACCGGATGTCGGTGATCACCTCGAGGCGCTGTCCGAGGACGGAATCGAGCAGGTCACCGTCGTGCCCCTCGGCTTCGTCAGTGATCACATGGAGGTGCTGTACGACCTCGACACCCAGGCTGCGGCACGGGCCTCGGAGCTGGGGATCGGGCTCACTCGGGCCGCCACGGTCGGCACCGACCCCGCCTTCGTCTCCATGATCCGTGAGCTGGTCGAAGAACGTCTGCACGACCGCCCACGGCTCTTTCTCGGTTCGTCGGGTGCATGGCCCGACCAGTGTCCGGAGGGGCACTGCATCGCCGCGACCGGTGGCCGACCACGGGGAGCAACGGCCCCAGTTCAGAGGCCCGAATAGCGCATCTGGTGGACGACCAAGGTCGCTGAGGGCCACCCGAGCTGGGGAAAGGTGTCGGGGACCATGGCGTCACCCCACCAGGGAGCAGTCCGACCCAGGACTCGGTCGCCGCTGAACGAACCACCAACAGCAAGGTTGAGGATGACCATCATCGGCCCGGCTCGGTGAGGACCCGATTCGGCCGAGGCCGAGCCAGCCAACGACGCCACCTCGCGTCCATCCAGCCGCCACACGACCAATCCCGGTCGTCGCTCCAGCGTGATCGTGTGGCGAGCACCTTGGACCAGGCCCGGGTCCGTCGTCTCGACCGAGAACGAAGAGAACCGCTCGTCGAACCAGTGAGCCGAGGTGAACAACCGGCCGTCACCCTGTGTTTCCAGGACATCGAGCTCGTGGTACCGCTCCGTGCCATAGCCGGGGCACCGTCCCGGCGACTCACACGCATCGGCGTCGAGGAGCCACACAGCCGGCCAAAGCCCCTCGCCGAACGGAACGGTGACCTCGAAGTCGAAACGGCCGAAGCCGTAGGTGTCGTCGCTGAACACCATGCCCGAGACGAACGGAACGGCGTCGACGCTGGGTGTTTCGACCGGGCGGGCCGTCAGCTCCAAACCGGCATCGGTCACCGCCACCCCTTCGGGTCGGTAGGCCTGGGCTTCTCGATTGCTCCAGCTGACGCCACCATCGATCGCAGCCGGCGACTGCTCGGAGCCTGGCACGAGCGAACCGG
>CALACD010000059.1 GCA_937890445.1 uncultured Acidimicrobiia bacterium
CTCGACTCGCAGATCATGTCCCCACACCTTCTCGACGAGCTCGGCATCGTGGACCCCTTCGACCAACAGTCGACTGGGTTGGGCTACCCGGGCCGCCATGTTGGGCACCGCGATCGAACCCGATGCGGTGGCCTGAGGCGCAGCATCCTTGGGTCGAGCCGGAGCCACCAGGATCACGGTGTTGCCCTCGACGGAGAAGGCGCCGGCCTCGTTGCGCAGCGTGTGCTCCCGGCCGTTGCGATCGCGGATGACCACCCAGTCGGGCGTGAATCGCATGATGGTGCCGACATGACCCTGCGATCGGTGCCGTATCACCAGCCCCTGTCGAGCAGGGAGCTTGGGCCAGTCGGGCCGCTTCCGGCGGGGCCCGTTCAGATCGATTGGCTCGCTGAGAATTCCCGACACGTCGGCAGATTAGCCCCCGGGCAGGCGGGGTCCGGGGACATCGAGTGTTCGAGCGAAGGCCTGGGACATGTAGGCGTAGCCGAGATCGTTGGGGTGGAAGCGGTCCTCGGCCAGCCGCAAGGCTCGATCGATGCCCGGCTCGTTCCACGGGTTGATGGATCGCAGTCCGTGTTCGGCGGTTGCGGAACGCAATGCCCGGTTGGCCAACCGAGCCCGTTCCGAGACACCGGCGACGTTGGCCACGATTGCGTGCTCGGGTAATCGGCTCACCATCTGCTGTAGATCGTCCCGTAGCGAGGTCGAGCGTTCCCAGAACACGTCGTTGCTGCCCAGACACATGGTGACGAGATCGGGATCGGGGAGACCGGTCAGAATCGGGAGCTGTCGCGTCAGGCCGTCGGCGACTCGGGCGCCGGACATGGCCAGATTGACGACCCGCCAACCGGGGTCCCTCGAGCGCAGCGCAGCCAGGATCAGGCCTACGTACCCGAGATCGGGGGCCGACGCTCCGATGCCGATCGCGGTCGAATCACCCACGACGACCCACAGCGGGCCATCCCCGCCGGCAGCGTCGTGATTCTGTTCGTTCCACCACTCGGTGTAGGGGCGAATCTGAGCCGAGACACGACGGACTCCGGGCGAGACCAGACCGAGGGCGCGGACTCCGAGACCTGGCTTGTTCACGACCAATGAGGGCACGGCGACCATCGGCGCGACCGTACCGGCTGTTGCCGGCGTAGCCTCGGCGTGTGATTCTGGTGGATGCGATCTCGGTGTCGATGGCTCGTCCCGATCGGCCGCTCTTCGGCGATGTGTCGCTCACGGTCAGCACCGGGGATCGGCTGGGCGTCGTGGGCATCAACGGCACCGGCAAGTCCACCCTGCTCCGGGTGCTGGCTGGTCGCCAGGCGGCAGAGGGTGGAGAGGTTCGGCCCGGGAACGGGGTCCGGGTCGCCATGCTCGATCAGGACGCACCCCTGCCGGCAGGCACCGTGCTCGATGCCGTGTTGACCTCGGCTACCGGACGGGCCGAACAGTGGGAGGCCGAAGCGGTCCTGACCCGACTCGGCCTCGAGAGCTTCTTCGACCGTGATATCGCTGGTCTCAGCGGGGGAGAGGCCAAGCGGGTTGGCCTTGCTCGCGCGCTGGTTGCGCCCAGCGATCTGTTGATACTCGACGAGCCGACCAACCACCTCGACCTCGCCGGCATCGAGTGGCTCGAAGATCATCTGGCCGCATACCGCGGTGGTCTGTTGCTGGTGACGCACGATCGCCACGTGCTCGACCGAGTCACGACCCGCATGCTCGAACTGGATCGGGGCACAGCCCACGTCCACGACGGTGACTATGGCAGCTACCTCGATGCCGTCGGGGAGCGATCCGACGCCCAGGCCAGCGCCGATGCCATTCGCCGCAACCTGGCCAAGAGCGAGCTGGCATGGCTGCGCAGGGGAGCAAAGGCCCGGTCGTCGAAGCCCAAGTACCGGGTGGAGGCAGCCAAGGCACTGATCGCTCAGAAGTCCGAGGGCCCGGCCCGACCGGCCGACCTTCACCTCGAGTTCCCGACGCCCCGTCTCGGCGACATCGTGATCGAACTGGACGGCGTCGGTGCCTCGGCGCCCGATGGTCGGCGTCTGTTCGATGGGGTCGACCTGAAGCTGGACCGACGGGAACGGCTCGGCATCGTGGGCCCCAACGGCGCCGGCAAGACGACGTTGTTGAACCTGATGGCCAAGCGAACCGAACCGACCGAAGGGGTGGTGACCTGGGGCACGACGGTGGAACTGGGCTACTTCAGCCAGACCGGAGCCGAGTTGGATCCGACGGCCCGAGCCCGTGAGGTGGTGGCCGGCCCGAATCGTGTACCGGACTGGACCGACGCCCGACTCCTCGAGTCGTTCTGGTTCGACAAGGACAGTCAGTGGGCCCAGGTCGGCACGTTGTCCGGCGGGGAGCGTCGGCGACTCCAGTTGCTCAATGTGCTGGCCTCGAAGCCGAACGTGCTGCTGCTGGACGAACCGACCAACGATCTGGATCTCGAGACGCTTCGTGCGCTCGAGGACTTCCTGGAGGACTGGCCGGGTGCGGTGGTGGTGGTCAGTCACGATCGGGCCTTCTTGGAGCGCGTCGTGGCCGATGCGTTGATCATCGACGACGGTCGGGCGTTTCGTTTCCCGGGTGGCTACAACGCCTGGGACGAGCACCGTCGAGCAGAGCAGTCGAAGTCGGTTCCCGCCAAGCGCAGCGCCAAACCCGACAAGCCCAAGTCGGGGTCGTCCCGCCGCTCCGACAGCACCCTGGGTCACCTGATCCGGGGCGCCGAGAAGGCGATTGCCAAGTTGGACGGCCGAAAGTCCAAGCTGCACGACCAACTCACCGAGGCCGGTTCCGACCACGAACGCCTGGCGTCACTTGGCATCGAGTTGGCGGCCGTCGAAGCCGAACTGGCCGAGGTCGAGGACCAGTGGCTGACCCTGAGCGAGGAACGCGAACAACGGTGATGGGTCGAGCCTGCGGGTTTGATCTCGATTCCATCGGCGAGATGGGCTAAGACATCCAGCCATGACGAGCGAAGCGACGCGCACAGCACTGGTGACCGGAGGTGGGCGCGGCATCGGGCGCGGTATCGCGCTGGGCCTGGCCGAGGATGGTATGGACATTGCCATCACCTATCGCAAGGATGGCGAAGCGGCCGCCGAAACCGTGGCCGCCATCGAGGCCATGGGACGATCGGCGATAGCGGTCCAGGGCGATGTTTCGATCGCCGACGACAACGTCCGCAACGTCGCCGAGGTGATCGACCGCTTCGGTGGATTCCAGGTGCTGGTCAACAATGGTGGCATCGCCAGTCGGGGTCGGGCCGTGGTCGACACCGAGCCGTCCGAATTGCTGCGAGTCATGGCGACCCATGCCCTCGGTCCCCACCACCTGTGCTCGGTCGCCATCCCCCACCTGCGTACCCATGACCGTTCCGACATCATCGTGATCTCGTCGGTGGCCACGCTCGGTCACAACGCCAACGGTGCGCCGTACAGCATGGGCAAGGCCGCCCTCGAGTCGTTGGCGCTGACACTGGCCAAGGAAGAGCGAGAGCATGGAATTCACGTCAACATCGTTGCGCCGGGGCTGGTCGACACCGACATGGGTCAGCGGTTGGTGAAGGGAGCGGCCGGCATCGACGACATCCACTCGCTCGACGAGTCGATGCCGTTCGGTCGGGTCTGCCAGCCCGCCGATATCGCCGACGCGGTTCGCTTCTTCGTGTCGGATCGGGCGGCCTATGTGACGGGCGAGAAACTGAACGTATGGGGTGGTGGGCAGGCATGGCGATGAGTTCCTTTCCCGCCGATGGCGCCGAGCTCGAACGGCTGCGTTCGCTCACGGGCATCAAATGGAGTCGTGACGGTGGCGAGTACCTCGCGGCCTGGGTCGCCGACATGGATCTGGCACCGGCTCCGGTGGCGGTCGCCGCCGTGCAGGCCCTGGTCGATCGACGGGATTTCGGCTACAACCGCCATGCCGCCCAACAGTTGCCGGCCGCCTTTTCGGATTGGCAGGCGCGACATCACGGGTGGGCACCCCCGGTCGACGAGCTGACCTTGTTCAGCGATGTCCTGCACGCCATCGACATGGCGCTGTGGTTGCACACCCAACCGGGCGACGGGATCGTGCTACTCACACCCATCTATCCACCGTTCATCCGGGCCGTAGAACACGGAGGCCGTCGACTGATCGATTGTCCGCTCGATCCTGATGGCTGGCAACTCGATCGAGCCACGTTGGAGTCGGTGGTCGACGAACGGACCCGGGTGATCCTGACGTGCAATCCGCACAATCCGACGGGCCGGGCCTTCCGCCACGACGAACTGCTTGCCATCGCCGACGTGGCCGAAGCCCACGACCTGTTGATCATCAGCGACGAGATCTGGGGTGACCTGACGCACCCGGGATCTCCCCACATCCCGATGCCGACCGTGTCGCCTCAGGCTGCGGCTCGTACGTTGACGATCTCGGCTGCCAGCAAGTCGTTCAACCTGGCTGGTCTTCGGACGGCGGTGGCGCACATGGGGCATGGAGGCCTGGCCGAGAAGTTCGCGGCCCTGCCCTCACACGCCCTGGGTGGTCTGAGCACGCCGGGTGCCGAGGCGACGTTGGCCTGTTGGACCGACGGCGACGAATGGCTCGACGAGGTCCGACGTCACCTGACGGCACAACGTGACCATCTGGCTGGGCGCTTGGCCGACGAACTGCCATCGGTCGGATTCCAGATCCCCGAGGCGACGTACCTGAACTGGCTCGACCTGCGGCCGCTCGGGATGATCGAGGACCCCACCGACAGGCTGCGCCGCCATGGGCTGGTGGTCTCGCCCGGCGACGATTTCGGGCCTACCGGCAACGGCTGGATCCGGCTCAACGTCGCAACCTCGCGGCCGATCCTCGACGCCATCATCGACCGCCTCGTCCAAGCCGCCGCCGCCGGCTGATCTCGGTACGATCGAACGTCATGCGAGTTCACGTCGTGCAACGCGGTTCCGGCCCACCCCTGGTCTTCCTTCACGGCATCGGGGCTTCATCCGACACCTGGGCCCGCTGCATGTCATTGCTGGAGGACGACTACACCGTTGCCGCCATCGACCTGATGGGGCACGGCCACTCACCGGTGCCGGAGGATCCAGCCGAGTACACCCGGGACAAGGCACTCGACGACATCGATGATCTGCTGGTCACGTTCGATGGACCAGCGGTGCTGGTCGGGCACTCGCTCGGCGGCTATCTGGCGCTCGCTCACGCGGCCACTCGTCCCGACGTGGCCCGAGCGATCGTGGTGCTCAACAGCGGTCCCGGGTTCAAGAATCCCGAGAAACGTCAGGCCTGGAACGATCGCTCGCGACGGAACGCTCACCGCTTCGGTGTCGTTCCCCAGGCCGCCGAACTGAACCTCCAGGAGGATTCGGTGGTGATGGAACGAGTGGGCCAGATGGCGGTGCCGACGCTGGTGTTGGCCGGAGGGGCCGATCGTCCCGAGTACACGGGCGCCGGCCAGTATCTCGAGGCCAAGATGCCCGATGCCCGCTTCGTCCTCATCGCCGATGGCGAGCACGCCATGCACGAGGAGAGCCACGCCGAGCAGGTCGCGGCACTGATCGAGGAATTCGTCCGATCACTCGGTTGATCGACTCCCTCACTGCGTCGGTGTCGAATCCCCGTCCCGCAGAAGGTCCTCGGCGCCGGCCACACCAGCGGTGGTGGCAGCTTGTCGCAGCAAGTGCACCGTGTTGGCGTCGACGGGCACCTGCTCGGCTCGTCGCACCCGGCTCCGCTGTTCTGGCTCACCGGGCATCAACACCTCGGTGAAGCCTTCTCGCAATTCCGAGTCCCGCACGTAGTCGAGGTAGGCGCTGGCCTCGGCGATGAATCCGTCGGTCGACCCGGTCGCAGCGGGATCGATCACGATCGACAGCATGTTGTTGATGATGCGACTCTCCTTGCGTTCGTTCCCCGGCTGCATGGTCTGGCCGCCGATCAAGGCTGCGCCCAGAAGCTCGGCCATGATGGCCAGTCCGGAACCCTTGTGGTCCCCGAAGGCCAGAAGAGCCGAGGACCGGGGTTGATCGAACAATCCCGATGGATCGGTGGTGACGCGACCATCGCTGTCGATCATGGCGTTGTCGGGGATCGGGCGACCTTCCTCGAAGGCGACCCGGGCCTTGCCGGCAGCGATGGTGCTGGTAGCCATGTCGAGCATGGCGAGTGGCCGTCGGCCCGACTCGTCAGCCGGACCGGGAACGGCCAGGCAGACCGGGTTGGTGATGAACCGGGCCGAGCGGCCCCCGTAGGGCGCGACCAGCGGCCCGTGACCGTTGACGTTCACGAAGTGAATCGAGGCCAGCCCGGCGGCCGCGCACTGCTCGCCCCAATGGCCGATACGGCCGATGTGGGAACTGTTGCGAAGCCCGACGAGGGCGACACCGTGCTCGCGTGCCCGCTCGATGGCGAGGTTCATCGTCTCGAATCCGTTGACCTGACCGAAGGCCTGTTTGCCATCGAGGATCACCAGTGCTCCCGAATCCTGCACGATCTCGGGATGGCCGTTGATCAGCAGCTCGCCGGCCAGCGCACCGGCGACGTACGCCGGCACCATGCCGACCCCGTGTGAGTCGTGGCCGGCCAGGTTGGCCGCCACGAGTTGGTCGGCCACGAGGCGCTGTTCGGTTGCCGAGCTGCCCAGTGCAGCACAGGTGGCTCGGACGTAGTCGTGGAGAACGGTGGGGGCGAAGTTCGGCATGGGCCACTTTCTAGCTCGCGGCCGAGCCGTGGGCGAAGCGAGGCGTCCTCACCAGACCTACGGGCTACCGATCCTCGGCCCCGAGGTTCTCTACACTGCCGACATCACTTCCTTCTTTCCTCGCTCGCTTCGGGCCGTCACGTTCGCCGGGTTGTTCGGTACGGTCACGCTTGTCGTCGGTGGTGCTCTCGCGGGCGCTTCCGCTCCTGGCGATGGCGGCCGGCTGTGGTCGGTTCCAACGGTACCGGTCCGGCCGTCAGCGGATCTGCTGACCGCTCTGGTGCTGTTCTATGCCGGTCTCATCATCCTGGTCCGGGCTTGGTTGCGACTTCGTCGAGATGCTCAGGCCGGTGCCGTGTCCGTGGCAGCGGTGGCGGCGGTGATCGTCGTGTGGTGCCTGCCGCTGCTGGCCGGGCCTCCACTGGGCAGTCGCGATGTCTACGCCTATGCCGCTCAAGGGCGCCTGGCCGAGGAAGGATTCGACGTCTATCGCCAGGGGCCGGCCGCTCTGGGCGATGATCCGGTGCTCGATCCCGTCGATCCGTTGTACCTCGACGCACCCGTCGTGTACGGACCGGTCTTCGTTGCCATCTCGTCCGTCGTCAGCGCCAAGACCGACGGTGGGGTGATGTTGTCCGTCCTGGCGTTCCGAGCTCTCGCCGTCGCCGGGCTGTTCGTCGCCGCAGTCGGGGTGTGGGACATCGCCCGAGGATTGGGCCGAGATCCCGTCGATGCCATCGTGTTGGCCGTGGCCAATCCGCTGGTCCTGCTGCACCTCGTCTCCGGGGCCCACAACGAGGCGTTGATGTTGGCCTTCCTGGTCGGTGGTGTCGCGATCGCTCGACGGTCGTCGCTTCCGTTGGTCGGTATCGGGTTGTGCTCGTTCGCGGCCGCCATCAAGATGCCGGCGATCCTGGGTGCTGCCTTCCTGGCCTGGCCGTGGGTACTCGAAGCCCGTGCTCTGCGAGCGCGGGCCGCTCGCCTCGTCCTCACGGCCGGTGAAGCCTTCGTGGTCATTGCCCTCGCCGGTCGACTGACGGGGTGGGGGTGGGGGTGGGTCGATGCGATCACCGGAGCCAAGCCGGTCGACGCCTATCTCAGCGTGACCCGAGTCGCCGGAGGAGCGGTCCAGCTTCTCACGGGCTTCGACGAGGTCTCGGTGCTGGCCGTCGCCCGGTTGTCGGGCCTGGTGCTGGCAGGCTTGGTCACGGCGTGGCTGCTGTTTCGAAGCAACTACCCGGCCACGGTGGCGCTGGCCTGGAGTCTCCTGTGGTTCGCGGTACTCCACCCGACCACGCAGCCGTGGTACCTGACCTGGGGTCTGATGCTGTGGGCCGCAACATCGGCAGGCGGGCCCAACCGCTTCTATGTCGTCTTGACGGCAGCCGCCGCCTTCGTCGTGCTGCCGGCCGGACCGCGCATCGGCGACGTGGTGCTGGAGAACCACGACGTGCTCTCGTTGGCGATGGCGGCCGGAGCGCTGGGGCTGCTCACACTCAGCCTGATGGGATTCGACGCTGGTCGCCGGTCGACGCAGGTGTGGAGTCTCCGGTCCCGTTCCTGAGCAGTTCTCGTCCGACGGCCACGACGAGGGCGATCACCAGCGCATCACGGATCAGGAGCAGCGAGGCTGCGATCGGGTGATCCAGATCGGGTGGTCCGAACAGCGCCAGCGTCAACGCGGTCAGCGCGACCGCGGCGCCCGTCAGCCACGTCAGCTTCCTGGCCGGCGTCGACCACAGCATGGCGGCCGGCGGGGTCAGCCAGAGGAGGAACTGGGGTGAGAGCAGGGGAGCGGTGACCAGCAGACAGGCGGTTGCCCCCAACGTCACCAACGCCGCCGTCTCCGGCGTCGACCGACGCCGTTGCCCGACCAGGAGCAGCATCAGAGTCACGATGACGGTGATGACGCGGCCGACCAGTGTGAGCGAGGGGTTGATGGTGCCGATTCGGAACGCGTCGGCCTCCAGTCTCGGTTGCTCGGATGTGGCCAGCGCGATCAGCGATCCCGGGACGGACTCGAGATGCCAGCCGGTGACGCTACGCAACGACAGGACTTGGCCGATGGCGTCGAAACCGCCGACCACGATCCAGGCTGCCCCGAACAGTGTGCCGATGGCGGTGGCGGCGGCTGCGGCCCGCCACCGCCGTGTCGCAAGCGCGGCGGCGACCAACAGAACGGGAGCGACCTTGATGGCGGCGCCGACCGCCACGGCGAGCCCGAACCCCAGGTCGACGGCCAACCGGGGTCGCTTGACGAGCAGAATCAGGCCGAGGGCGACACCGGCACTGGACCACAGGTCGAACCGCAGCAGACCAGCCGGCACCAGTGCCGTGCCGAGCAGCAGGTAGACCAGCCCGACGTCGGGCCCGAGACGCCGCCGCAGTGTTCGTTCCAGAACGATCGCGGTCGCGAGGTCGACGACCAGGGAGCTAGCGATGAGCGTTCGGTTGGTCCCGACTTCGTTGCTTCGGGCCAGCACCTCGATCAGCACCACGGTGCCGGGCGGGTACTCGACGGGGTAGTCGACCCAGGGTGTGCCGACGGCATCGCTGATCTGTTGGAACCGGGTGGCATCCCAGCCTTCGAGCTCGGCCGGATCGTCCGTCCAGGGACCGAACAGCAACAGTGCAGCGGCCATGAGCCGAACACCGACCGCCATCACCCACAGCCAACGACGCATCGCCTCACACCCTAGGGGCCTCCGATCAGGCCGGGACGCCGAGACGTTCGTACGCGGGGGGGAGCGCCTTCAGATCGTCCAGGACCTCGGCGGCGAACAGTCGGGCGCTTGCCTCGGCGTCGGCAGCGGGCATACCGGCG
>CALACD010000060.1 GCA_937890445.1 uncultured Acidimicrobiia bacterium
GGCGTATCCAGCAGCTTCTGCAGACCGCGGGCTCGGAACAGGGGCGAGGGTCGCCACATGCGATAGACGTCGAGCACCTCGCCCGGGATGTCGATGTAGCGATCCTGGGACACCTCTTGGAGAATCAACTCCATCGGGAACAGGGGAGCGAAGTCGTCGGGACCTGCGGGCTCGTGGGTCCCGGGGTGCAGGGCCGGGGGAGGAGGTGCAGGGAGGTCGGGCACGATGTTGTACCACTGCGTCGGCATCTCGGATTCGTCCAAGAGGACCTTGTGGTAGGTGTCGAGGTTGATGTCGCCAGAGGTCATGTCGTCCTTCTGCCTTTCGTCGTTGTGCCGGCCGAAGGGTAGTGGGGGATGTGTCCGATGACCAGGGTCGGATGCCTGGCTTCACGCCGTTGGCGGCCGATAGGTTCGACGGGGTCGCCCTCTTCGTTCGGCGTTCTTTCATCACGCCGTCCCTCGATCAAGGGTGCCTTCTTGCTTGCTGTCCCATTCCAGTTCCGTCATCGGTCCCAGGAGTGGACGAGCAACCCCCGGGCCGACCTCCTGTCGGGGCTGGTGGTCGCCCTCGCACTGATACCCGAGGCCATCTCGTTCTCGATCATCGCCGGCGTCGATCCCAAGGTCGGCCTCTATGCCTCGTTCTCGATCGCGATCGTGATCGCCTTCGCCGGTGGCCGGCGAGGGATGATCTCGGCCGCGACGGGAGCCATGGCTCTGGTCGTGGTGCCCCTGGTCGAAGAGCGCGGCGTGGCCTACCTGTTCGCGGCCACGATCCTGGCCGGCGTGATCCAGATCGGGCTGGGGGCACTGGGGGTCGGAGCCCTGATGCGGTTCGTACCCCGCAGCGTGATGCTCGGTTTCGTCAACGCCCTCGCCATCCTCATCTTCGCGGCCCAGATCCCCCACATCCTGTTGTCCGAGGATGGCGTGCGGCCATCGTCGTTCGGGCTGAACCTCGTCTTCATCGGCCTCGGGCTCGTGATCATCTACGGCCTGCCCCGGCTGACCAAGATCGTGCCGTCGCCGTTGGTCGCCATTGTCGTTCTGGCATCGATCTCGGTGTCCACGGGTCTGGATCTGCCGACGGTGGGCGACATGGGCGATCTGCCGAGTTCGCTGCCCTCGCTCGGCTGGCCCGGTGTCCCGGTCAGTGTGGAAACCCTCCGTGTCATCCTTCCGTTCTCGATCACGCTGGCGATGGTCGGCTTGTTGGAGTCGCTCCTGACGGCCCAACTCCTGGATGACCTGACCGATTCCGACTCGGACAAGAACGTCGAATCACGGGGTCAGGGCATCGCCAACATCGTGACCGGCTTCTTCGGCGGGATGGCCGGATGCGCCATGATCGGCCAGTCGATGATCAACCATCGCTCCGGTGGACGCACCCGGCTGTCGACGCTGGCCTCGGGCGTGTTTCTCCTGATCCTCATTCTCGTCCTCGGTGATCTGGTGGCTCAGATTCCGATGGCGGCGTTGGTCGCGGTGATGATCATGGTCTCGGTCGGAACGTTCGATTGGAGCAGCATCGGGCCGAACACGCTGCGTCGAATTCCGCGAACCGAGACCGCAGTGATGGCGGCCACGGTCGGGGTCGTGGTGGTCACGCACAACCTGGCCTACGGAGTCGGCGTGGGAGTGTTGCTGTCGGCAGTTTTCTTCGTCCGTCACGTGTCTCACGTGGTTCGGGTCACCAGCGTGGTCGATCCCGACAACGTCGAGCGACTCTATGCAGTCACCGGGGAACTGTTCTTCGCGTCGACGAACGATCTCGTGCACGCCTTCGACTACGACGCGGTCAAGGTCTCGAGGGTCGAGATCGACCTGTCGAACGCCCGGATCTGGGACACGTCGGCCGTTGTGGCCCTCGACGCGGTGGTCGCCAAGTTCGCCGACCGGAACATCGCAGCGCAGTTGGTCGGTCTGAATCCGCATGCACTGGCGCTGGTGTCCAAGGCGTCGGGCCACGTCTCGGTCGGTCACTGAACCTCTCCGAGTCGCCATCGAGATCTTCGGTGCGATTCGTTCCGTGTCCGTGCGAACTTCGGGCGCCGAAGTTGCTACCGTCCGGTAACCACAGTCGCCAACTCGGCGGCTTTCACGGGAGAGGTGAAAAGATGAACAGAAGACTGAGCATGCTCTTGTCGTTGCTGATACGGCGTCCAGCGACGGCGCCACGACGGACGACACATCGGGATCCGATGGTGCCGACGACGGATCCGATGGTGGCGGATCCGACGGGGGCGAGTTCGTCGATCTCGGCACCTTCGTCGGTGATCCACCCCAGCACATCGACCCGCACCTGAACAGCACCCTGGATGCCTATCAGGTCATCAATGCCGTCTATGACGGTCTGACCGAGATCGATGCCAGCGATCCCAACGATCCCAAGATCGTGCCGTTGGTGGCCGAGACGGTCACGGCCAACGACGATGCCAGCGTGTGGACCTTCGTGATCCGAGACGGCGCGGCGTTCAGCAACGGCGATCCGATCAACGCCAGCACATTCCAGAAGTCCTGGGAGCGGGCTGCGGACCTGGCCGGTGACTACAGCTACCTCATCACGTTCCTCGAAGGCGGGGCCGCTCGTCTCGACGGCACCGCTGACGTGATCTCGGGAGTCGTCGCAGATGACGCCACCCGTACGCTCACGGTCACGTTGTCGGCACCGTATTCGTCGTTCGACGCGGTGGCCGGTTTCCAGCTGTTCTTCCCCCTGCCCGACGCCGCCATCGAGGCCGGCGCCGATTGGGAGAACGGCGTCATGATCGGCAACGGTCCCTACGCCATGGAGAGCGCTCGCACCGACGAGGAGATCGTCCTGGTCAAGAACGATTCGTGGCAGGGTGACTTCGCCGGTCATCGGCTGGGCCTCGGCCTGGATGCCGATGGCGGCGATTCGGGTCGAGCAGGTCAACGAGCGGTACGGTCTCGATGACCCTCTCCCGGTGCAGTTCGTCAACTACTGGAAGCGAACCATCCAATGGGACCTGGGTGAGTCGTACCTGACCGGGCGCAGCGTCAACGACATTCTCAAGGACAAGGCCAAGAACAGCATTCGCCTCGGGATCTGGGCCATCATCATCGAGATCATCGTGGGCATCTCGGTCGGCGTGTACTCGGCCATCCGTCGCTATTCGCTGATCGACAAGGCATCGACGGTGACGACGGCCGTGGCATCGGCGATACCGGTCTTCGTCCTCGGATACATCCTCCAATACGCGTTCGCTGTCTATCCCAACAAGCAAGGGTGGCCGGACTGGATGCGCTTGCGGACCTCGAACATCGGCCCCCCCGGCTCTGGCGACGGCACCTGGTTCCTGTTCTTCATCCCGACCGGCGAGCAGTGGCGCTACCTTCTGCTGCCCGCGATCACCCTGGACAGCGTCTCGACCGCACTTGCGGCTCGCATGACCCGGGGATCGATGCTGGAGGTGCTGAACGCCGACTTCATGCGCACGGCCCGGGCCAAGGGCCTCGACGAGCGTCACATCGTGACCCGTCACGGATTGCGCAATGCCATGCTGCCGGTGGTGACGCTGATCGGCATCGACTTCGGTACCACCATCGGCGCCGCAGTGTTGACCGAGACGGTGTTCTCCTGGCCCGGTCTCGGGTCCACCATCGCCAGCGCGGTCTCCGACCGAGATCTTCCCGTCATCCTGGGCCTGACCCTGGTGGTGGTGCTGGTGTACTCGATCGTGAACCTGCTGGTCGATGTGTCGTACGCCTGGTTCGATCCTCGGGTGCGTTTGGGAGGGGGTGCGAAGTGAGCGCCGAACCTTCCTCGGGTGCTGCAGGTTCTCCCAGCGATCTCCGAGATTTCTGGCGTCGCTTCCGGGCCAACCGGCTGGCCGTCCTCGGCCTTGCGTTCATGGTCGCCCTGGTCGTGGTGGCGGTGCTCGCACCTCAGATCGCGCCCTACGGAGAGGCCGAGCGATCCTCGGTCTTTCGTGGTCCGCCGTCCTGGGATCACCCCTTCGGGACCGACGGCATCGGACGCGACGTCTTCAGTCGAGTGGTGCTCGGTTCGAGGGTCTCGCTGAAGATCGGAGCGCTTGCAACCGCCATCTCGCTGATCATCGGGGTGGGCTTCGGTGGGCTGGCCGGGTTCTTCGGAGGTTGGGTCGATGGTTTGGTGATGCGGATCACCGACATCTTCCTGGCCATTCCGTACATCGTCCTGGCCGTCGCCATCGCGTCGGTGTTCGGGCGCAGTCAGAACGCCATCATCGTGGTGCTCGGTCTGACCGGGTGGCTGGCCATTGCTCGAATCGTACGATCGAGTTTCCTGTCGTTGAAGGAGCTCGAGTACGTCGAGGCGGCACGTGCCCTGGGATTCTCCAACAGTCGCATCATGTTCAAGCACATTCTCCCCAATGCGCTCCAGCCGATCATCGTGTACGGAACGATTGCCGTCGGCGTGACGATTCTGTCCGAAGCGGCGTTGTCGTTCCTGGGAGTCGGTCCGCAGGATCCGACCCCGGCCTGGGGGCTCATGATCGCCGATGGCAAGGGTTCGCTGTCCAACGCCCCCCATCTCGTCCTGTTTCCCGGCTTGGCGATCAGTCTCACCATCCTGTCCCTCCAGATGATCGGCGACGGTCTTCGTGATGCCCTCGACCCCAAGCTCAGGTAGATCCGACGTGGTCGAACGACGATGGGCGACAGCATGACGACCTCTCCGAGGAATGGTCCGGGGACCGGTGAGGTATTGCTGAGCGTGCAGGGGCTGGTGGCCGGCTTCGACACCGATGCCGGACGGGTTCAGGCTGTCGACGATCTGTCGTTCGACATTCACCGTGGCGAAGTGTTCTCGGTCGTCGGAGAGTCGGGTTCGGGCAAGTCGGTGACGGCCATGACCATCATGGGATTGCTGCCGACCCTGAAGGTCTCGGCTGGCCAGATCCTCTGGCACGGTCGGGATCTGCTCGACTTGCCGGATGAGGAGATGCGAGCGGTCAGAGGCAACCAGATCGCCATGGTCTTCCAGGACCCTCTGACTGCCTTCAATCCCGTCCACACCATCGGTCGCCAGATCGGCGAGGCCGGCCGTATCCACCGTGGCTTGTCGAAGAAGCAGGCTCGGCTCGAGGCGATCGACAAGCTCGGGCTGGTCGGTATCCCCGAGCCTCACAAACGAGCCGACATGTACCCCCACGAGTTCTCGGGTGGCATGCGCCAGCGGGCCAAGGCCGCGATGGCCATCATGAACGACCCCGATCTCCTGATTGCCGACGAGCCGACCACTGCGCTCGACGTCACGGTGCAGGCCCAGGTGCTGGAGGTGTTGGTGGCGATCAAGGACGAGATCGACTCGGCCATCATGCTGATCACCCATGACCTGGGAGTGGTGGCGGGGCTGTCGGACCGAGTCATGGTGATGTATGCCGGTCGCCAAGCGGAACTGGCCGGCGTCAACGACCTCTTCTACCGAACCCACCATCCCTACACCCTCGGCTTGCTGGCAAGCCTCCCCAGCCTGGTGGGCAGCGACGACGAGCCGCTCGTCCCGATTCCGGGCTCGCCTCCTTCCCTGGTGCACCGCCCGTCGGGGTGTCCGTTCCATCCCCGGTGTGCATCGGCGGAGGATCCGGGCCGGTGCGCTTCCGAGGTACCCCAACTACGCATCGTGGCGACCGACCACCTCGCGGCCTGTCACTTCGCCGAGGAGGTCGCCTCGGGGGACCGCGATCCTCGAACCGTGGACCGGGGGGCCGAGGCATGACCGATCCGATCATGCAGGCCACGAGTCTGGTGAAGGAATTTCCGATTCGGGGCGGTGTGCTGGGTCGCGCCGTATCGAAGGTGTCCGCCGTCGATGGGGTCGATCTCCATGTGTACCCGGGCGAGACGCTGGGTCTCGTCGGGGAGTCCGGCTGTGGCAAGTCGACGACGGGTCGGATGCTGCTGCACCTCATTCAACCAACCGCGGGCACGGTCACCTTCCAGGGCAAGAGGCTCGGTTCTCTCGGTGCCAAGGAGATGCGCGACGTCCGCCAGCAGATGCAGATCGTGTTCCAGGATCCCTATGCCTCGCTGAATCCTCGGCGCGCGGTGGGCGACGCGATATCGGAACCGCTCATGGTGCACTTCGGGCTGAAGGCCGACGACCGGGCGGCCAGGGTGCAGGAACTGCTGCGGATCGTCGGCCTGTCCCCGGAGCACGCCGATCGATATCCACACGAGTTCTCGGGCGGCCAGCGGCAGCGGGTCGGTATCGCCCGAGCCCTTTCCCTGGACCCGAAGCTGATCGTCCTGGACGAGCCGGTGTCGGCTCTCGATGTGTCGATCCAGGCTGGTGTGGTGAATCTCCTCGGGCAGTTGCAAGAGGATCTGGGCATCGCGTACATCTTCATCGCCCATGATCTGTCCGTGGTGAGGCACATCAGTGATCGGGTTGCGGTCATGTACCTCGGTCGCATCGTCGAGGAGGGCACCCGCGACGACATCTACCAGCAGGCCTCGCATCCTTACACCCGGGCGCTGATCTCGGCCGTCCCCGTGCCCGATCCGATGCAGGAACGGTCGCGCCGGCGAATCGTGCTGACCGGCGATGTGCCGAGCCCCGTCGATCCGCCCTCGGGCTGCCGATTTCGGACCCGTTGTTGGAAGGCCGAAGCCAAGTGCGCCGAGGAGGTGCCGGCCCTGATCGATCGTGGGGCCGGGCACCCGGTGGCCTGCCATTTCCCGGACTGACCGGGCCCGAGGTCACGCTCGGCGGTGGACCGCCCGGGGTCGTTCGCCGATCGGTCAGACCTGAGGCCGGATCAGGTACTTCTCACCGGTTGCCTGCCTGGCGTAGACGGCGAGGTGCGCCGGTTCCAGCGCTGCCTGCAGGCCGACCTCGGCCGAGTAGCTGCTGGCGAAGGTGGTGGTTATCTCGTCGGCCACTCGTTTCCGCAGTTCCTGGGCTCGCTCGGGCCCGGCCTTGATCATGAAGTTGGTGAGGAGGAAGCCGCCGACACCCCACGACATCCCGTAGGTTCGGGTCAGCTCGGTGACGCTCCGTTCGAGACCGCCGTAGATGTAGACGTGCTTGTAGACCGTCGAGCCATACCGGGAGTACGTGGTCGACGAGTCGAGCCCGGCCGCGGCCTCCATGGCATGAAGGATGCGATCGGCCAGACGGCCTCCGCCGGTCGCGTCGAAGGCGACGGTTGCCTTGGTGGCAGCAAGGGCGGCGACGAGGTCGTCCTGGAAGCTGTCCTGGCTCGAGTCCACGACGTAGTGGGCTCCGAGCGACCGCAAGGTCTCGGCTTGTTCGGGTCGGCGCACGATGTTGACCAGGTCGACGCCGTCGGCGGCACAGATCTTGACCAGCATCTGCCCGAGGTTGGACGCAGCGGCCGTGTGCACGAGCGCCGTGTGCCCATCGGCCCGCATGGTGTCGACCATGGCCAATGCGGTCAGCGGGTTCACGAAGCAGGAGGCGGCCTCGACTGCCGTCGTGCCTTCGTTGAGCACCAGGAGCTGGGCCAGGGGTACGACGCGGTACTCGGTGTACATTGCGCCGCCCAGCATGGCGACGGTCTTGCCGATCATGTCCTCGGCCCCCTCGCCGGCCTCGACCACGACGCCAGCTCCCTCGTTGCCGCAGGGCAATGATTGATCCAGTCGGCCGGTCAGGCCGCCCAGGGCTGCAGCGGGAATCGTTGCCGTGATACCGGGCTGACCGCCGAAGTCGGCGGCTTCGATCGAGTCGAGATCGGCGCCGGCCAGCAGCATCCCGAGATCGGAAGGGTTGATGGGAGTCGCTTCGACCCGTACCAGCACCTCACCGGGACCGGGAGTGGGTCGGTCGACCTCGACCAAACGGAGTGAGAGCTGGCCATCGGCGGACACGAGCGATTGCATCTGAAGCATGTCGACACGGTAGCGAGTGTCCGAGCAGCTGGCTGAGGTGTCAGCAGCGATAGAGGACGCGCATCTGGTCGCGGTTGCCTTCTTCCCATCCGGTCACCTCGATCGTCGAGTCATCGACCCGCCGAATGCTGTCGGTCTTGCCGAACCCGTCGTAGTCGGCTGGATAGGCGCCGTTGGCGAGGAAGTGGGTGTCGAGCAGCGTCGAGAACGGACTGGCCACCGCCACGATCGCACCGGGCACCCGGATGGTCGAGGTGATGACGGTCGTGGGAGTTACGGGGTCGAAATGAACGAATCGGGCGCAGACCGTGGTGCCGGCCGGAATCGTGACGGCCTCCAGACGCTCGATCGTGAACGGCACGGGCGCGCCCAGCGGTGGGAGATGAAGGTGCAACGGGGCCTGGAGGACGATCGGCCCCCCATCGTCGAACGTGGTCATGACCGAGTCGGACTGGAGGGTTCCTGACGCCGTCGATGCGGGCGGGGCGGCCAGATGGCGCACATGGTCCGGGCCTGGAGGCGGGCCGGCCGAGGCGGTCGTCGATGTCGGGGCCGTGGTCACCGAGGTCGTCGAGGTCTGGGTCGTGGTAACCGGGGTCCTGGACGAACTGGTCGTGGTAACCGGGGTCGTGGGTGAACTGGTCGTCGGCGCGCTCGAGGTGGGATTGCTCGAGGTCGTCGAGGAGCCGGTGGACGGAGTGAGGGCCGTCGTCGACGGGGCGGTGGAACCCGTCGTCGGGGGCAACGTCGGATCGGATCGGCGTTCGCTGGTCGAGGTTTCGGTCGACGAGGGTGTCGACGCGTCGGTCGGTCGGTCGTCGCTCGAGGATGCGGTGTCATCGGCCGCTGTGACGAAGGCCAGATCGTCGGGGATCGGGGGCGATGCGGCCGAGATGGCCGAAATGGCCAAGGCCGACCCGATGGCGACGGCCGATGGTGTGGATGCCACTGCGGCCCCGATCTGGGCCAGCGGCAGCGCGAGTAGACCACCGAGCGGCCCCGTCAGCCATCGGCGACCGACCGAGGCGTTGAGGAAGGCCCGCACGATGACCGGGTCGAACTGGGTGCCGGAGCAACGGACCAGCTCGGCCCGTGCGGCGGCGGCCGACATGGGCCTCTTGTACGAGCGTTTCGACGTGATCACGTCGTAGGCGTCGGCCACGGCCACGATGCGTCCGGCAAGCGAGATGTCGTTCCCGGCCAGGCCGTCTGGGTACCCGTCGCCATCCCACCGCTCATGGTGTTCAGCTGCCGCGCCGATCATGGGACCGAGCCAATCGGCCAGTGGCTCCAGGAGCTCACGACTGGCTGCCGGGTGATTGCGCAGGATCGCCCATTCCTCGTCGGTCGGACGGCCGTTCTTGTTCAGGATCTCGGGCGGCACGGTCAGCTTGCCGACATCGTGGAGCAGTGCTCCCCATGCCAGCTTCTCCCGGTCGACGTCGAGCATGTCGAGTTGAGCTGCGATGAGATCGGAATAGGCCCGGACTCGTTCGGTGTGGCCACGAGTCAGTCGATCGTGGCTGCTGAGCGCAGCCACCAGCGCGATGCCGTTGCGGGCCGCTTCGGCCTCGGTCGCGCCCAGGCCTTCCTCGGCCACCTTCTGACTGAGTTTGCGCAGCGTGCCGGTGCGCAACGAGATCGAG
>CALACD010000061.1 GCA_937890445.1 uncultured Acidimicrobiia bacterium
ACATCAGCCAGGTGTCGATGGTGCCGAGCGCCAGATCCTCGTCGGCCACGACACCGCCCTCGTGCAACAACCAGTGCATCTTGGAAGCCGAGAAGTAGGGATCGAGTCCGAGACCGGTTCGGTTTCGAACCAACGGCAGGTGCCCGTCCTCGGCGAGTTGTCGGCAGTAGTCGGCCGTACGGCGATCCTGCCACACGATGGCCCGATGCCGAGGGGTTCCGGTACGTCGATCCCAGGCCACCACGGTCTCGCGTTGATTGGTGATGCCGATGGCGGTCACCGGCGCGGTCAGCGTCAATGCCAGTTCGTCCAGGACCGCTCGGATGGCTTCCCAGATCTCCTCCGGTTCGTGCTCGACCCAACCCGGTCGAGGAAAATGCTGTGTGAACTCTCGATACGAGATGCCGACGATCGAACTGTCCTCGGCAACGGCCAGAGCCCGGACACCAGTGGTTCCGGCATCGATGGCAATGACGATGGTCATGGGTGAGCTCCGTTCGCTCGAGGTGGGGAGACGGGAGAGGGTCTGGCGCAGACAGGTCGTGGAGATTGGCGACCAGCCAGGTATCGAGCCAAGTCCGATGGTGGTGACCATAGGCTGGACTGCCACCGTGAGACAGTGCCGTCTCCAAAGGAACGCGCCGGATGGTTCCCTTCTTCGGCCTGGACTTCAACGGGAGATCTCCAATCATGCGAGTCGGTATTCTCACCGGCGGGGGCGACTGCCCTGGCCTCAACGCCGTCATACGTGCCATCGTGCGCAAGGGCGAACGCCACTACGGCGACGATCTGTTGGGATTCCTCGACGGTTGGCGTGGGGTGATGGACGGCGAGTTCGAGCTCCTCGATATCGCTCGGCTCCGAGGGACCCTTCCTCGGGGCGGGACCATCATCGGTACCAGTCGGGTCTCGCCCTACTTGGTGCCCGGCGGTGTCGAAAAGGTTCACCGGGCGATGGAGACCCACGAGCTCGACGGGCTCATCGCCATCGGAGGCGAGGGCACGCTGTCGTGCGCCAGCGAGCTCTTCGACGAGGGCATTCCCGTGGTCGGTGTACCCAAGACCATCGACAACGACATCGGCGGAACAGAACGTACCTTCGGCTTCGACACGGCGGTCACGATTGCCACCGATGCCATCGATCGTCTCCACACGACGGCCGAGAGCCACAATCGGGTGATGGTCGTCGAGGTGATGGGCCGCCATGTGGGTCACATCGCGACCTGGGCCGGACTGGCCGGTGGCGCCACGATGACCCTGATTCCCGAGGAGCCCTTCGACATCGTCGAGGTATGTGATGCGTTGTCACGCCGACACCAGAATGGACGTTATGCGTCGATCGTGGTCGTGGCCGAGGGAGCGAAACCGAAGAAGGGAACGCTCGAGGTTCCCGAGGACACGTTCGACGAGTACGGGCACATCCGACTCGGCGGCATCGCGAATCTGGTGGCGACCGCGATCGAGTCCCGTACCGGTTTCGAGACCCGGGTGACCATCCTCGGTCACGTGCAACGAGGCGGATCACCAACGGCGTTCGATCGGGTGTTGTCGTCTCGATTCGGGATTGCAGCCATCGAGGCCGTGCACGACGGAGCGTTCGGCGAGATGGTCGCGCTGCAGTCCAACGAGATCATCCGGATCAAGTTGGCGGACGCCGTTGCCGAGTTGAAGCCCGTCAGCGCCCAGTTGTGGGCAACGGCTCAGGAGTTCTTTGCCTGACGGACGGTTCAGCCGTCCTCGGCCACCGGACCTTCGGTGACCGGCGGCAGCGGCGGGGGAGATTCACAGTTGTCGAAGTCGCTGGCGTCGGCGGGACCCTCGATCGGGTTGGCATTGATGTCGGTGACCGGGATCTCTCCCTGGGAATCGCGGATGATCACGGCATCGACCCGGTTGAACTGCAGCGCGGTACAGACGATCTCGGCCGCAGCCAAGCGGCGATTCTCCTCGGCCCGGAAATCGTCGGAAACCAAGATGTACGCCACGCCGTTCTCGACGTTGTCCTGTCGAGGGTTCACCGATGGCGAGAACTTCACGCCGTAGAACGTCGAGGGATCTTCGGCCAGCTCGTTGGTTCGGGGACCGGCCGACAGCTCGTCCAACGCCTCCGACAGTGTGGGAGAAACTCCGTAGATGCGTTCCCTGACCACGAGTTCGCCTCCATCGGTATGCCAGTAGAGGCGGAGTCGATAGATGGTGTCCCGATCGGGTAGCGACGTCGATGTCGTGGTGGGGAGCGGTTCGAAAAGCGCGACAGGGGGATCCTCGATGGCGCGGGCCTCGCCCTGGGTTGGGATACCGCAGCCTGCCGCCAGCGCGAGGAGGCCGGCCGCAACGGCGGCAATCACGCAAGATCGATGCCCGAGGGTCACGTCGCCATCTCCTCGTCCTGCTCGTCGAAGTCGAGCTGTTCCCCAATGGGCAGGTCGATGACGAAACGAGCCCCGGTTCGTCCATCCGGACGATCGACGACGTTGACGGACCCGCCGTGGAGTCGGATGTGTTCCGATACCAGCGACAGGCCAAGGCCGACGCCGGTCGCCACATCACGACGACCGGCGTCACCACCAGCTCGGGTGAAGCGATCGAAGATGCGAGCGCGGTCGTCGGGTCGAACCCCGGGGCCGGAGTCCTCGACGAAGATCTGCACTCGGCTGCCGGCTGGGCGGAATCCGATACTCGTCGGACCATCGGCGTACTTCACTGCGTTGTCCAGGAGATTGGTGACGGCCTGGGCCAAGCGTCGCTTGTCGACGTTGACCACCAGTTGGGTGTCCTGAGGTCGGACATCGAGACGGACGTCGGGAGCCCGCGACTGGGCCACGACGAAGCGGAGGAACTCGCTGAGGAAGACGGCGGACTTGTCGAGCACGACGGCGCCGACGTCGATGCGCGAGATCTCCAGGAGATCACCCACCAGCCGTTCGAAACGTCGGACGTCATGTGTGAGGAGATCGACCGCCTGTCTGGCCGGTTCGGGCATCTCGTGCTTGCGTCCCTCGAGGACCCCCACCGACGCCGCCAGGGTCATGAGAGGAGACCGCAGCTCGTGACTGACATCGGATGCGAAACGACCGTCTCGCTCCATCCTGGCCTTGAGGGCATCGACCATGTCGTTGAACGACGCGGTGAGGCTGGCGAGATCTGGGTCGTCTCTTGCATCGAGCCGGGTCTCGAACTCGCCGATGGCGATCGAGGCGGCTGCCAGCGACACATCGGTCAGCGGTTGAAGGGCACGTCGGGCCGAGTACCAGCCGAGCGCAGCACCGGCCAGGCTGGCGGCCAGCGCAGTACCGCCCAGGATGACCTGGAGAGAGTTGAGCGTTCCCTCGACATCGGTCAGCGACGACACCTCGAAGTAGGTGGCATCGAGGCCGGTGACGGGCAGGCCGATGACGATCGAGGGTTCGCCGTTGAACACGATCCGCTGTTCGGCGACGCCCCCTGCTGCCACGATGCGCAGCACACCGGCGGGGATGTCCGTTTGACAAAGTCCACTCAGCGAACGGTCGCGGCCTGCGAACACGAGCAACGACTGGGCTCGGTCCGGTCGGAGATCCTCGAGAATGGACGTGATGGCATCGATGGGTTCGGCTTCCACAGGTGCGAGCTGTCCCAGAGCGGGTTCGTTGGTCGCCGACGATCCCTGATCGGTCCCCGACGCGACCGACGTCGGCGAATCGCTCGCAACCGTTGTCGTCGGGCGCCCGGCTTCGAGCAGGTCGCGGACCTCGTCGACGTCGACCGAGAACTGCTCGTCACCGGCACCCATCGAGGTTTCGGCGCCGGTGCGATCGAGCGACGGCTCGGTTGTCGCAATCACTGGGTCGACCTCGTCGATGATCTGGTCCGTGGCGGTGTCCTCGGACGCGGGGTCCGTGGCGGGAGCTTCGGTGCCAGGGGTCACCTCGACTTGCTCCAGCTGCTCGGGCGGCACCGATTGGAGTCGAGCCCGCAGATCGACCGTGTTGCCGAAGGCCTCGCGGCGAGCCGTCGCCTCGGTGTCGTTCAGGAGCCGAGCCCGGGCCAAGGTGAACGTGCCCAAGGCGACCGTGGCCGACAACAGCAATGCCCCGAGGGCGAAGATCACGGTGATGCGGGCCCGCAATCCGAGTCGGCGGCGACGGGCGGTCACGGCGCCACGATTCAGGGCTGCAACTTGTAGCCGAGGCCCCGGGAGGTGACGACGTAGCGTGGGTTGGCTGCATCGGTCTCGACCTTGGTCCTCAAACGTCGGACGTGCACATCGACCAGTCGGCCATCGCCGAAGTAGTCGTAGCCCCAAACACGCTCCAGCAGCACTTCACGGCTGAACACCTTGCCCGGCTGCGATGCCAGCTCGACCAGGAGTTTGAACTCGGTCTTGGTGAGGTGGAGCTCGACGCCCGACTTCAGTACCAATCCCTCGTCGGGGCTGATCTCGAGATCGCCGACCTTGATGCGGTCGAGCGCGCCGGCTTCCGATACGCGGGCTCGACGTAGCAGGGCGCGGATGCGGGCCGAGAGCTCCTTCGGGGCGAATGGCTTGGTCAGGTAGTCGTCGGCGCCGGCCTCGAGGCCGGCCACGACATCGTGGGTGTCATCTCGCGCGGTGACCATGATCACCGGCACATCGCTGACACGGCGTATGGCACGACAGACGTCGAAACCATCGATGCCGGGAAGCATGATGTCGATCAGGACGACATCGGCGATGTCGGGCGAGAAGAGTTCGAGAGCTGCCTCGCCGGTGTCGGCTTCGGTCACGTCCCAGCCCTCGTCCTCCAGCGCCAGTTTGACGGCACGACGGATTCGCTCATCGTCTTCAACGGTCAGAATGCGGGTCCCCACAACGCAAATGGTGCCTCAAGAATGCCTGACTTCCCCGTCAGACGAAGAAATTGCCTCAGGGACGCTGGTCAGCAGCCAAGTCGGTCAGTCGTTCACGCAGCTCGAGGAACAGAGCGGGGTTGGCCGCGAGCACGAACTCGGGACTCGGTTGCCCTCCTCGGAGATCGCCCACCGTGGCACCGGCCTCCCGTGCGATCACGGTTCCGGCTGCCAGGTCCCACGGATTCAGACCTCGTTCGTAATAGGCGTCGACCTGACCACAGGCAATCGCACACAAATCGAGGGCCGCTGATCCGAAGCGGCGGATATCACGAATCTCGGGCAGCAGGTGGGCCAGTACTTCGGCCTGGCCTCTTCGCCGTTCCGCCACATAACCGAACCCGGTCGCCACCAGCGCGGTACCCAGATCCGAGGCGGTCGAACACGAGATGGTCACGCCGTTACGGCGGGCGCCCGATCCGATGAGGCCGGAGAACATCGTGTCGGTCTTGGGGTTGTAGACGACACCCACGCTCAGCACACCGTCGACCTCGGCCGCAATCGAGACACTGTAGGAAGCAATGTCGTAGACGTAGTTGGTGGTGCCGTCGATGGGGTCGACCAGCCAGCGCACACCCGACGTGCCTGCTCGTTGCCCGCCTTCCTCGCCCAGGATGGCATCGGTCGGTCGGGTCGCCACGATGCCGTCGATGATCGCTCTCTCCGCCGCCCGGTCGGCCGCCGTGACCAGGTCGCCGGGCGACGACTTCGTGGTGGCGTTGGCCTCCAAGCCGTCGATCGCCAACGGAGCACGCATCTCCTCGACGAGCTCACCGGCCTCGGTGGCGAGTGCTTCGGCCAGCTCACCCAGTTCGGCCAGATCGGTCGTCATGGAGCGTCCTCGTCCGCCTCGGGGTGCTGGACTTCTCGCCACTCGTTCATGGCCCGCAACGTGAGCGCAGCCACGATGCCGACACCGACGGCTCCGCCGACCCCGAACAGCAGTCCGCCGGTTGCTGCCAGGACCTGACTTCCGGTCAACAGGTCGGCGACCCCGTAGCCGATCAGGCCACCCAGCAGTCCGCCGACCACGATGCCTGCGAAGGCCAGCCAACGCGCCGTCTCGGGTGGCGAACTCGGGAGGGGCTGTGGTGCCCGAAGACCCTCGAACGGCATCACCGAGGAAGCATCGGGCAGACTCACCGATTGTTCGGAATCGAGAGGCTCGGGATGCTCGGATCCAGGGCTGTCGGCAAACATGACAAAGCAAGCCTAGGGTGCGGACAACGACACGCGGGTGGAGAACATGGCCGACGAACTCCGACAATGGACAGTGGCAGGCGGGATACTGGCTCGTGAAGGCCGCGTTCTGCTCGTGCAGAACCAGCGACGCAACGGCGATGTCGACTGGAGTCCGCCGGGTGGCGTGATCGACGAAGGTGAATCGGCGATCGAAGGACTGCGTCGAGAGGTCGAAGAGGAAACCGGCTTCCAGGTGCAGGCCTGGTCCGGCCCCATCTACCGCATCGAGGTCGAAGCCCCGGGCTTCGGCTTCTTCCTTCGGGTCGAGGCCCATCTCGCCCTCGATTTCGGTGGCGAACTCCGGATCGATGACCCTGACGGAATCGTGATCGGTGCCGAGTTCGTCGACGCCGAGCTGGCTCGGCTGCGCCTGGACGGAGCCCCCCGATGGGTGGCCGAGCCGGTGCTGGACCACGTGATCGACGGTGTCGATGACGGACGACTCTATTCCTATCGCCTCGAGGGGTCTGGCCCCGAGGACCGCAACGTCGTTCGGCTTTGACCACGCGCGTCGATGAGCGAACCGCGTCAGCTGCCCACCATCCTCCACGTGGACATGAATGCCTTCTACGTCTCGGTCGAGGAGCGTGAGAACCCCGATCTCCGTGGCAAACCGGTCGTGGTCGGCGGTACGGCGGAACGTGGCGTCGTCGCCGCCGCGAACTATGAGGCTCGCGTGTTCGGGATCCGGTCGGCCATGCCGAGCATGCGGGCGCGGGCCTTGTGTCCTCACGCCATCTTCCTGCCCGGCAACCATCGGCTGTATGCCGATGTCAGTGCTCGGGTCATGCAGATCTTCCGGGACCTGACGCCGATCGTCGAGCCGATCTCGCTCGACGAAGCCTTCCTCGATGTGGCCGGAGCCGTCCGGTTGCTCGGCGAACCCCCAGAGATTGCCCAGCAGATCCGCCGTCGCATCTTCGAACAGGAACGTTTGCACTGCTCGGTCGGCGTGGCCAGGAGCAAACTGGTGGCGAAGCTGGCATCAGAAGCGGCGAAGCCGAGAGTGAACGGCACCCGGATCGAGGCGGGTCTGGGAGTGAAGGTCGTGGCGATCTCCGACGAATCGGAGTTCCTGCGCCCTTTGCCGGTCCGGGCCATGTGGGGCGTGGGCCCCAAGACAGGGGAGCGGTTGGCCCGTCTCGGTATCACGACCGTCGGCCATTTGGCCGACCACTCGCTCGAGGTGTTGATCGCGACGGTCGGCGATGCGAACGGACGACATCTCCATCGGGTGGCCAATGGTCTCGATGACCGGCCGGTCGAACCCCACCGGACGACCAAATCGATCAGCCACGAGGAGACCTTCCTCCATGACCTCTTCGATCGGACCGATCTGCAACGCGAGTTGGTGCGCATGGCGGACTCGGTCGGCAAGCGTTTGCGGGCGTCGGGTCTTCGGGGCCGAACGGTTTCGATCAAGGTGCGGTTCCCTGGGTTCGAGACCATCACTCGCTCTCACACGTTGAGCGAGTCCACCGATGTGAGCCAGTCGATTCTGCGCACTGGCGGCGCCCTCCTCGACGCCGTTGACTGTTCGGCCGGCGTCCGCCTGCTGGGCCTCGGGGTCTCGGGACTGACCGATGAGGTCGTCAGTCAACTCAGTTTCGACGACCTGAGTACCGCCAGTTCCGACCGCGAAGCCACGTGGGAAGCAGCCGATGCTGCCGTTGACGAGATCCGGGCCAGATTCGGTCGGGGAGCAATCGGACCCGCAACGCTGGTGACCGATCACGGTTTGGTCCACAAAGAGGCTGGTCAGGGGCAATGGGGTCCGGATCTGCAGCACTGAACGAGCCGAGTCGGACCCCCGGGTCGACGTCGGAGACGAGAAACGTACATTGTTCGATGCCTCATGATGCGCGAAACTGGACGATAGTTGTGAAGGCGCACCACATCCGTGCCGATGTTCGGGTTAGGGTGTTGTACCGGGATTCGGGAAAGAGATCGGGGAAGAGTACGGCGATGCCGCTGTCGGATAACGAGCAGAAAATTCTCGCTGAGATCGAGAAACATCTTCATGAGTCAGATCCTCGTTTGGCCCGCGAGGTCAGCGAGACCACGATTTATCGTCACGCGCTCGGTTCGCTCAAATGGACGGCGCTCGGGTTCTTCATCGGTCTCGTGGTGATGGTGGCCACCCTGCAGGTGCACTTCCTGCTTGGTTTCGGGGGCTTCCTCCTCATGTTCCTCAGTGCCTTCGGCTTCGAGCGCAATGTGCGCATGATGGGTCGGGCCGGCATGAACTCCTTTTCCACCGCGCTGCGAACCGCCAACCCCAACCTGCGGCGTCGGGTCGGCGAGGAAGACGAGCAGCGAGAAGCCTGAAGTCGGATGACGACGGCACCTCCGGCGACGGTGCAGTCCTTACATCACGGCTCGGTCATGGCACGCTGCGTTCCTTGTTTCGTGTGCCCGGAAGCGCCTCGTGTGCCTGGGGACCGTGTGCCTGGGGACCGTGTGCCTGGGGACCGTGTGCCTGGGGACTCAGCCTTGTCGTGCGAGCGTCCGGGCCGTCGGTCGTCGTAGGCGTCGAGGGTCGAGATCCGAACGCAGCCGTTCCCACCAACTGCGACGACTCTTGAGCGTGGAGACGATCTCGGACGACGCCGTTTCGGCCGCGCCGGCATCCTGCCCGGTGAGGACGCTGTTGCCATAGCGGGCAATCGTGACCCAGTGACCGAGTTGTGACATGGGTTCCGACGGGACACGCATGTCGGACGCCAGCTTGGTCGCCCAATCCTGTCGGGTCATCGGCCCGGGACGCAGCATCCCGAGGTGTAGCTCGATGGCCTCGGTTGCGTTGGCCCAGGCGACGTCGATGCGCTCGGCCGGCGTCTCCGCGGCCTGCGATCGCCGAGCCCGGCGTAGGCGGTGGAAGAACGGAAGCCCGACCACGTAGAGCCCGATGACGGAGGCCACGGCCAGGACCCGAAGCGACAGGGACCGATCCTGGCTCCCCGAGGTTCCATCGTTGGCCGCCCCGAGTTCGGGCAGGCCGAGCGTGGGATCGAAATCGGGCTCGGGGCCCCGGGGAGCAGCCAGGTCGTTGTCGGGGCGGCTGGTGGTCGTCGTCGGCTGACCCGGTTGATCGGGTTGCACCAGCGAATCCTGGCGGGCAGTCACGGGGTTGTAGGTCGCATCGGGTGCCCCCCGACCCGGCGTTGGTTCGAAGGCAACCCATCCCAGTCCCGTGAACCAGATCTCGGGCCAGGCGTGGGTCTGACGTCCGGTGATCCGGTAGAGACCGGGCTCGCCGTCGACCGGATCGCCCCAGGTGAAACCAACGGCGACTCGACTCGGAATGCCGAGCGAGCGAGCCATCAAGGCGAACGTGCCCGAGAACTGCTGACAGAACCCCACCCGCTCGTCCAGGAACTGCTCGATCGGGT
>CALACD010000062.1 GCA_937890445.1 uncultured Acidimicrobiia bacterium
CTCCAGCGGGAGCCGACGGAGATCTTCAGCGAACAGTGCTTCGTGACGATGGAGGCCGGCGAGGGTGAAGCCTTCGCCCAGATCTCCGACATGGGTTTGGCCCACACCGTGGTGTGGGGTTCGGATTATCCGCACTACGACTGCACCTTCCCCGGGGCGCTCCAGGAGCTCGAGGACACCTTCGAACGTCTCGGCCGACCCGACGACCGAGACCGTGTCCTCTACGACAACGCTCGTCGCTACATGGGCCTCGAACGATGATGATCGACTCATAGCGCGACCGCAGCCCCGATCGTAGGCTTGCACGTCATGTGCAGCGCGGCCCGCCAGCGTCAGACCGAGGCCGCGTGAGAGGGCTTTCCTCGCTGGGGCATCCATCAGAGCCACCGGGCGAGGCGAAGGGGTCTTCGCTGCTCAACCAGAGTTCCTGGGCGCTGCTGGCCGAGATCCTGATGCTGGTCGGTATGGCCGCGTCGTTCATCATCCTGCCCTCGCAGTTGACGCCGGCAGAGTACGGCATCGTCGGCGGCATCCAGGGACTGGTGGCGCCCAGCATGGAGATCGCCCTCCTCGGCGCCCCGGCACTGTTGATCCGACGCGTCAGCCATGGCGAGCCCGTGAAGTGGGCGTGGATGCGTCTGAACACCGCCAACTTCTACGGAAGCATCGTGATCACGATGCTGCTGATCGTGACCAAGCCCTGGCTGTTGGGACCGGCGCCGCTCCTGCCCTATGTGCTGTTGGTACTGGCCAACGGATTCCTGGCCGTGACGGGAGATCAGCTCTCGCTGCTCCACACCTCGTTGGAGCGGATGGACCGAACGGCGCTGATGCGGGGCCTGTACACGGTTCCCCGCTTGCTCGCGCTCTTCGGATTGCTGCTGATTCCCGATCCGAGCCTGATGACCTGGGCACTGTTGTTCACCGCTGCGAACTTCGCGGGCTTTGTCGCCACACGCTGGCACGCCCGACGTGACCACGGCTTGTCCTACCGGGTCGGATCTCCCCGGTCGATGATGGCCGACAGCCGCCAGAGCTACGGGTTCGCTCTGACCGGCATGTCGGACAGTGTGCTCTCGGTGTCCGATCGTCCGATCCTGGTGAACTCCGGCTTCGACAGCGCGGCCGGCACCTACACCCTGGCCACTCGGTTCGTCTCCTTGGCCATGATGCCCTCGATCGCGCTCGTCCGAGCCGCCACCTCCCGGCTCTATGCCGCCGGCAAGGAGGGTGTGCGCTCGTCGGGGCGGGTAGCCACTGCCCTGATGGGGCCGACGGTGGCGATCGGTGTCGTCTCGGCCCTCGCACTGTGGTTCGGGGCCCCGCTCATCAATCTGATCGTCGACCCGTCCTACGCCGACGTCGTGCCGACCGTCCGTTTCCTCGCCCTGATCCCTCTGGTCAAGACCGCTCAGTACTTGGCAGGCAACGCGCTCGATGCCGCGCTCTTCCAGTTCTGGCGATTTCGGCTGACCCTGGCCGCAGCGGTCGTCAACCTCGGACTCAACGCCGTCTTCATTCCCAAGTACTCGTGGAAGGCGGCCGTCGCCTCGACGGTGTTGGCCGAGATCCTGTTGACCTTGTCGCTGTGGGCTGCGGTCTTCGTGCTGGGCCGACGGCAGGACGATTCGTCACCCCCGGTCGTTGCCTCGTGAGCCTTCAGTAGGCGCTGGCATCGACCGCAGCCACCGCCTTGGGGTCGATCATTCGACCCCAAGGGTGCAGGACGGGAATGCGGTGCTTCCAGGAACCCTTGGCGTAGCCGGCGAAGGTGCCGAGCTGTTCGACCGCCAATACCTTGCCCTCGGGCCCCTTGAACCAGTTCCGAACGGCTGCGAGCAATTGACCGGGCACCTGGGCAATGGCCCGAAGCTGCCAATAGCCATAGCGCCAGGGATCGAGCAACGACCAGTATTTCTTGACCAGCAACGCGTGCGACGAGGCATAGCCGACCCGTTGTCGGTAGATCTGCCCGAGACGCGAGCGCTGACGGTAGTAGCAGCGAGCGCCATCGGCCATGACCAAGTCGGTACCGGCCAGCCAGACGCGAACCGAGAAGTCCAGATCCTCACAGCCCAGCATGGCGTGGTCGTAGCCCGCAACCGCGTCGAACAGACGAGACGGCAAGGCGACCGTGCCACCGGTGGCGAACGGCACCTCCCCCAGCACGGTGTTCACGGTCGCCTTCTGGACTGCGCCCCCGACCACGTGAGATGGCCCGAGGTGGGCGAAGTAGCCGGTGTCGACCAATGCGTAGGACATGACGTCACGATCGGCCGATTCGAGCGCCCGAAGGTGGGCGTAAATGTAGTCGGGGCTCGGAACGTCGTCGGCATCGAAGAACAGGATGTTCGGCGCCTCGGTGTGGGCTCGAGCCACCGAGCGGCCGCGAGCTGCGCCGACGTTGTGGCGCATCACGACCAGCGCCCCCTGCGGCAGATGGCTCTCGATGAACGAGTGAACGACGATCGAGGTGTCATCGGTCGATCCATCGTCGACCACGACCACTTCCCACTGGTCCGACGGCAGATCCTGCTGGAGGAATCCCTCGAGTGTCTCGAGGATGGTCGATGACGCGTTGAATGCCGAAATGAGCACTGCGATTCTGGCCGAGGGAGCCGCGGCATCCAACGCTCCGTCGGCACCCATCGCTCCGTCGGCGGCCGACGACCGACTCCGACGATCGATCGAGACGTCGGAACTGGACACGTCAGCCGCCACGATCTCTCTACGCTCCGCCGAAGTGGACCATGACCGATTTCGCTTGCTCATCTCCTGGTTCCGCTCCGGTCGGTAAGGGCCGACCGTGCTGCGGTCGCTGTTCGACGGCGAGAGACTTCGGCCCAGCTAGGATCCCACATCGAGCGCTACCTGCGAAAGTATGAAGCAAGTTATGGGCAGCAACGCGGAGCGCAAAGGCCACAGCGACAGTGCCGTGCCCCTCGTCTCGATTGTCATCGCCTGCTACGACTACGAAGCGTTCGCAAGGGAGACGATCGAAAGTGCGTTGCAGCAAACGTACGAATCCGTCGAGGTGATCTTCGTCGATGACGGATCGAACGATGGATCGCTGGCCATTGCCCACGAAATGGCCGAGCAGAACCCAGGCCGACTCACCGTGATCAGCCAGACCAACGGCGGCCAGGTGAGCGCGATGCTCACCGGTCTTCGAGCCGCCAGTGGTGCGTTGATCTGCATGCTGGACGCCGACGATCGATTCTGTCCCGACAAGGTGGCCAAGGTCGTCGATCGCTTCGCCCGGTCCCCCGAACTCGTCCAGGTCAGCCACGGTCGGAGTTTCATCGATGAGAGCGGCTTGCCCCTGTCGACCGAGAAGCGTCGACTGCCAGAGGGAGATGTCACGCCCCAGTTGCTTCGATGGGCGAACTACGAATGGGTGGTGACGTCGTGCCTGAGTTATCGGCGCGACACGCTCCTCGAGCTCCTCGAGGCAGCCGTGGACCACCCCGTCCGGGTGGTCGATCTTCACACCACAGCATCTGCTCCGTTCATGGGACCGATCGGCGCCATCCACGAGGCGCTGACCGAGTACCGAATCCACGGGATCAACATGCACCGGGGAGCCGACCGAAGCGTGTGGCGGGAGGCGACGATCGACGTCATCAACCAGGCCGCGTCCCGAGCCGGGCGGTCGGAGTCCATCGACTGGAGAGCAGACAACCTCCTGGTCCTGATGAAGCGACACACGAGCAATCCTCCCACCCTCGTCCAGTCGCTTCGGGCCTTGGCCCGCAGCGTCCCCGAAGGGGTCGATCTCGGCTATCGACCGTTCCGCTTCTGCAACGAGATGATCGTGCGGCTGACCCTCTTCTTCTCGGACCCCGTTGGCCAGGACATGTTGCGTGTCAGCCTGCCGACCTACCTGAAGCGCCTCGTGATCTCGAGGTTTCGGCGCTAGTTCCCGTCGGAGAGCAGAAAGGGAACGAGCGACGCGATGAAGCCCAGCGTGTTCTGCCCATGGACGTTGTGGCCACACTCGTCGACGGTGACCAGTCGACCGTTGGGCACCGCATCGACGAAACGCTGGGCCGCGTCGGCAGTCAAGATGTTGGAATCGGCGCCTCGGATCACCAGCAGCGGCATTGGCAGGTGCCGAACCTCGTCGAGCGTGAAACGGTCGCCGCGTGCCCGGTGCTCGCCGGTCGCCTTGAGCCGGGGCCCATGGTCGTGCTTCGAGATGAACTTTCCGTCGGCCCGCTGAATCATGTTGTACTTGACCGTGCGCTCGATGTGTTCCCGTGATCGATAGGGATCGTATTCCTGGACCCGAGTCACGAAATGGTCGATGTCGTCGAACTCGCGGGTCTCGGTGACGAAGCGCCGAATACTGCTCGCACCTGCCTCCGACAACTCCGGTCCGATATCGACCAAGACCAGTTTCGTCACTCGCTCGGGATGCTGCAGTGCCAGACGCATGGCGTTCTGACCGCCCATCGAATGGCCGACCACGATCAACTGATCGAGGCCCATGGCGTCGATGAACGCCGCTGCGTCGAGCCCCATCGCCTCCGAGGAATAATCGCTGTCCCGACACCATTCGCTGTCTCCATGACCACGCTGGTCGAGCGCGTGGACGTGGAACCGGTCGGCGAGATGCAGACTGACCAGGTCGAACGAGTGCGCCGACTGGTTCGAACCGTGCAGGAAGAGCAGCGGCGGGAGTCCGGGTTCTCCCCAGTCGAGGAAGTGGAACCGCTGATGTCGCATGACCAGGTTGCGTGAGCGATAGGCGACGTCGCCGTGAGGAATGCCGAGATCGGATGCGCTCTGCTTCAGACTGGCAAACTCCTCGCTCGTCGTCATGTCGAGCGGATCGGTCGAGTCTGCGAACTCGTTCAGGTGCATGGCGGGACGGTAGTCCCCCGACCGCAGATGGCTCGACTCCGGTTCGGGCCGTAGTATCGGCGGTCGTGTCCAATTCCGTTGCCGACGACCTCGAGAGCGTGCGTTTCCTGGGTCTCGAGCCGACCGAGGATCGACTGCTCTGGAAGCTTCCGGTTTCTCTCGGCATCTGCGGAGCCAGTGGGTATCTGCACGGGGGTTGCGCCATCGGGGCGGCGACGACGGTGTTGGAGATCGTGACCGGGAGGCGAATGGCCTGGATCAATGCCCAGTACATCTCGAGAGTGCAGCCTGGCGACGAGGTCGACCTTTGCGTCGACCTGCGGGCCGAAGGCAATGCCATGGCCCAGGCCGCGGTCACCGCCACCTTCGAGGGCCGATTGGTCTTTGCCGCCACAGCCGGGCTCGGAGGTCGGGACATCGGTGTCGACGCGTCCTGGGCGACGATGCCCGAGGTCGCCGAACCCGAGGACTGCCCCCGTCGGCGCAACGACAGCCGAGTTGACGGTTCGTTCACCACCGTGGCCGACATCCGGGTGGCAAGAGCCGAGCTCGGCAACTCCAACACCGTCTACTGGGGACGGCTTCCCGGGACGTTGGCGACGACGCCGACGGGGATTGCCATGCTGGCCGACCTCCTGCCCAGTGGTCTGCGTATCGCCCTGTCGTCGGACATGCGGGGGTCGAGTCTGGACAACACGGTGCGCACGGCGGGCACGGATCCGACTGAATGGCTCTTGATCGACATCCACGTGACCGGAGTCGGCTCAGGAATCGGTCACGGTCAGGTCCGTGCCTTCAGCCAGAACGGTGTGCTGGTGGGATCGGCCAGTCAGAGCTTCGCGATCACGACCGTGCACGGCGATCTGGGGACACCACTTCGCTGAGGACCCCTTGCCCGACCGGCGGATGTGGGTTGATCGGCAATCCGGCGACCAGCGCCTCGAGCCGGTCACCGATGTCGGCACAATCGTCGCAACCCCAGAGTCGGTTGTAGATCACGCAGCCGAAGCAGACACCCAGTGCGGCCTCGGCAAACGCAGCCATCGCCAACATCGCGATCGTGGCCGTCGCCCACCCCGTTTCTCCTACCGCGAATGCTGCGGCAGCCACCGAGGAGAAGACCAGGCCGATGGCTTGGGCAAATCGCTTCGGGTTCCCGGGAACGCGTCGCGGGTCTCCACCCAGTCGGGGCGCAACGACGCGGGTCGCCAACTGCCCGAGTGGACTGGCCTTGGGCCCGGTCGCCACTCGGGCCAGGAACCCGTAGA